>QNES01000126.1 GCA_003645255.1 Gammaproteobacteria bacterium | reverse complement strand
TATCAGCTAATTTTTGTTCAGAAAATTTACTTTTTGCCATAATTATTTTCTTTAAGATGTTCGCCCCTTAGGAATTAGGATTCAATAATACCCAAAATTAAACCTGCCATGTTTTAAAAACCTGGCAGGTTTGGACATTAACTAAACCTGGTAGGTTTGGACATTTAAGATTTGGGTATTATTAAATCCTGACTCCTTATTAAAATGACTACCCTAACTCACACGCGCAATCGTATTAGTCCGCTTAATTTTTTGTTGCAATTGCAAAATTCCATATAACAACGCTTCGGGAGTAGGCGGACAGCCAGGAACATAAATATCAACCGGGACAATTCGATCACAACCGCGCACGACGGAGTAAGAATAATGGTAATAGCCGCCCCCATTTGCACAGGAACCCATTGAAATCACCCAGCGCGGTTCTGGCATTTGGTCATACACTTTACGCAGGGCCGGTGCCATCTTATTAGTCAAAGTCCCTGCTACAATCATCACGTCAGATTGACGCGGGCTGGGCCTAAAGACGATACCAAAGCGATCCAAATCATAACGTGATGCGCCTGCGTGCATCATTTCCACCGCGCAGCAAGCTAAACCAAAGGTCACGGGCCACATAGAGCCTGTTCGTGCCCAGTTAATGAGATCATCTGCCTTAGTGGTGACAAACCCTTTTTCCAGGATACCTTCTACTCCCATTCTAATGCCCCCTTTTTCCATTCATAAGCAAAACCAATGATCAAGATCGTTAAAAATATCATCATAGCAACAAATCCAAATAGACCAATGTCTGTTAATACAACAGCCCACGGAAATAAAAAGGCAATTTCAAGATCGAAGATGATAAATAAAATAGCGATCAAATAATAACGCACATCAAACTTCTTATGTGCATCTTCAAAAGCTTCAAACCCACACTCATAAGGTGAGTTTTTTTCCGGATCAGGTTTACGCGTACCTAGAAAAAAACCTAATATAGGTACAATAAGACCGATTACCAAACCAATAATAATAAATAACAAAATAGGAAAATAATTTTCTAACATGGGATACCCTTTTTAGTTGTCCATGCTTCATAGTACAATTTACTATTATATGATAAAAAAAGAATTTAAAGTTTGTACCTATCAAATATTATCAAAAATGATTCATCAGATACAAGCTTTTATTTAGAGTTCATGAAATAATGGGAATTTGACGTGTTTTTGGAATTTTGGAATTGGCAAAATGGGATTTTGAATTAGCTAATTAGATTAACTAATTTTGATTAATTCAATTAACGGAGATTAATAATATGAGTTTTGAGGAATTTCATTTGATTCGACCTTATTGGTTATTGGCGATTGTGCCTTTGCTAGTAATGTTATGGTTATTGCTGCGTCGTCAGCTTAATAGTGGTAATTGGGAAAAGGTGTGTGATCCGCAATTATTGCCGCATATTTTATTGGGTAAAGAAGGAAAACGGCGAACTTGGCCTTTTTATACGATGGGTATTGCTGGTTTACTTTCTATACTGGCTTTAGCGGGACCAACCTGGGAGCGTTTGCCGCAACCGGCTTTCCGTGATCAATCTGCATTGGTGATCGTGCTTGATTTGTCTCGTTCAATGGATGCGACTGATATTAAGCCTAGTCGTTTAATCCGCGCCCGTTTTAAGGTGGCTGATATTTTAAAGCAGCGTGAAGAGGGTCAAACGGCATTAATTGTTTATGCCAGGGATGCTTTTGTCGTGACACCGTTAACGGATGATGTTGATACCATCACATCTCTGTTATCTATACTGAATACGGCACTGATGCCTAGTCAGGGTAGTCATGCTGAGATTGCTTTGGAAAGGGCTATGGACTTACTCAAACAAGCGGGATTAAAAACGGGAGGGGTGCTATTAATAACTGATGGTTTTCAGGGGAAAAAAGTACAACGTGCTATTGACAAACTCAATAGACAAGGATATAAACTTTCTATCCTGGGTGTGGGTACTGAAGAAGGGGCGCCGATTCCACTTGCTAAAGGTGGTTTTTTGAAGGATGCTAAGGGGGCGATTGTTATTCCTAAGTTGGATGAATTTCATTTACGCGAAGTGGTCCAGAAGGGCGATGGCATTTATCAACGCATTAGAACGAATGAGAGTGATGTTTTGGCATTATTGGCTGCTTTTGATAGTCAATCTTTTCAAAATAAAGATGAAAATTTACAGATTGATACTTGGCGTGAACTAGGTCCTTGGTTATTATTATTAGTGTTACCATTAGCAGCCCTGGCTTTTCGGCGTGGTTATTGGGTGATCATATTACTGTTTTTTGTGCCTATACCAACACCGGTTCAGGCTTATGATTTCCAAAGTTTATGGTTGACAGCGGATCAACAAGCTAAGGAAGCTTTTGAAAAGGAGGAAATGCAGCAGGCTGCTGAGTTATTCGAGCATCCTGAATGGAAAGCCGCCGCTCAATATAAATCAAATCAATATGAAGAAGTTCTTAAATCATTGGATGAACTTGAGGGGGCTGAAAATTGGTATAATAAGGGTAATGCTTTGGCGCGTTTGGCGCGTTATCCTGAAGCCATTGAGGCTTATAAAAAAGCCCTTGAGTTAGAGCCTGAGCATGAAGATGCTAAGTATAATAAGGAGTTAGTGGAAAAACAAGTTCAGGATTCCCAGGATTCTCAGGATTCTCAAGATACCCAAGATTCCCAAAATCAAGATCAACAGGAGAAGAAGTCTGAACAAGATTCTCAGGATTCCCAGGATTCTCAGGATGCTAAAAATCAGGAAGCTCAGGAACAAGAAGCCGCTCAAAAGGAGAAGAAATCTGAACAGGATGAGCAAGATGCGAAAGAGGCTCAGGTGGCATCAGACTATGAGCCGTTAGATGAAAAGCAGCAAGCTCATGAGCAATGGTTACGCAAAATTCATGATGATCCAGGTGGTTTATGGAGGCGCAAGTTTAAATATCAATATCAACAGGGCAATAATCAATCAGAAGGAGAACAACCTTGGTAAAATATCAATTTAGGTTTGTGAATTACATATTCCTATTCACTTTATTAGTCAGTAACAGTTTTGCTGCCAATATTAAGGTTTTTACTGATCGCAATCCTGTGCGATTGGATGAATCGTTTACCTTAGTTTTTGATGTGGCTAGCACCGTGATAGGTCCTGATTTTAGTCCCCTTCACTCTGATTTTGATATACTTAATCAAAGTCAGAGTAGCCAAGTTAATATCATCAACGGTCAACAGCATAGTAGTAAACAATGGAGATTGAGCGTCATAGCAAAGCGAACAGGGCAGTTGGTTATTCCATCTATTTCTTTCGGTCAAGATCGCAGTACGCCTAGTATCATTACTGTGCAACCTGCACAAACCTCGCAACCTGGAAAAACACCAGCTGATCTCTTTTTGGAAATTGAAGTCGATTCTAAGAATCCGTATGTCCAATCTCAGATTATTTATACGGTGCGCTTATTTTATGCGATCAATCTCAATAATGCCACTTTAAGTGAACCTCAAGTCAAAGACACAGAAGGGATAGTTGAAAAACTCGGCAAAGATGCCCAGTATGAAACGCGACGTGATGGTAGACGCTTTGTCGTTCTGGAAAGAAAATATGCCATTTTTCCACAACAAAGTGGTGATGTCATTATTGAACCGCTGATATTAGATGCAAAAATTTTAGAGGGTAGGCGTTCTCGCTTTGATTTTTTTGGTCAATCAAATACACGAACTAAACGCTTACGTTCAGAAGCTATCTCCCTCAGCGTTAGACCCATTCCAAAAACTTTCCAAGGTCAACACTGGCTACCCGCTAAACAGTTGAATTTAAAGGAAAATTGGTCTGAAAACCCATTACAATTTAAAACAGGTGAAGCGGTCACTCGCACATTAACATTGTTGGTAGATGGATTAACTGCCGGACAATTGCCTGATTTGAAATCATTCATTCGCCCTTCCATTTCACAAAAGGAGAATGTGGGGAATTTAAAACAATACCCAGATCAAGCGAAGCTTGATGAGCAAAAAACCGCTCTGGGTATTATCAGTAGTCGTGAAGAAAAAGTGGCGATGATGCCGTCTCAAGCTGGTGATTATACCCTACCGGCGATTGAAATACCTTGGTGGAATACCGAAACGGAACGGATGGAAATGGCTAATTTGCCAGCTCGTACTATTAAAATACTAGCGGCTGATAATGCACCACAAACTATATCGCCGGTTGCCACTTTACCTATTTCAAGCGGTAATGAATCCGCTTCCCCTTTAAAAACATCGCTTATTGAGCAACCTGTGAAAAATCATTGGTTTTGGCTTAATATTTTTTTAGCGATAGGTTGGGTGGGTACTATTATAGCCTGGTGGTTAACTAGACGACGGAATAGTCATATTCCAGCGAAACCAAACACGTTAAGTAAAAAAGCGGCTTTTAAACAGCTTAAACAAGCCTGCCATAAAAACGATTTAAAGCAAGTTAAGAATGCGCTTTTAACCTGGGCTAAAATCCATTGGCAAAATATTCCTAATAATTTAGGAGAGATAAGCCAGCGTTGTGGTGAGCCATTAGAAACCGAAATTCAAAAGTTAAATCGACACTTGTATAGTCGATCCGCAGAAGATTGGCAGGGAATTGGTTTATGGAAAGCATTTAAAGTCTATCAGGGCATTTCAGAAAAACGTGTTATAGAAGAGTTAGAGTTAGAGCCGTTGTATCAAACTTGAATGATTTATATTTTGATATGACAAAAAAAAAGGGTTAGCAACAAAGTTGCTAACCCCCTTCAATGGTGGGCGATACTGGATTTGAACCAGTGACCCCTGCCGTGTGAAAGCAGTGCTCTACCCCTGAGCTAACCGCCCTTTTTCAGTTATCAGTTATCAATTTATCAGTTACCAGTTATCAATTACCAGTTATCAGTTAGTTATCAGTTACCAGTTATCAGTTTTACTGTAAAACCAACAAGTTTAACTAAAAATTTTTTGTCAGTTATTATTGTAGAGTGCATTCTACCGTATTTATTTTGATATGTCAAGCTTTTTTTGCAATTTGTTAATTCTTAAATTCTGATAAAGATTATTTAAATCCAATTCACAATTAGCTACATCAAGCCCTTTTCCGCCAGGGAAACACAATAACCATCACCAATCACTATATGATCCAGTACCCGCACATCGATTAAATTGAGGGCATCTTTTAAACGCTTGGTAATTTCAATATCGGCATGACTCGGTTCGGCTACCCCGGAAGGATGGTTATGTGCCAAAATCAGTGCAGCAGCATTATGTTGTAAAGTTCGCTTAACGACTTCCCGTGGATAAACACTTGCACCATCTATCGTGCCTAAAAAAAGTTCTTCAAATTTGATCACCCTATGTTTATTATCCAAAAATAAGCAACCAAATACTTCATAATCCCGCCCACTAAGTTCAGACATTAAAAAATTACGGGTATCATCCGGATTAGATAAAACACTGCCCCGTTCTAAACATTCACGTAAATAGCGGCTGCTCATTTCAACACAAGCTTTTAATTGAACATATTTGGCATCCCCTAATCCTTTCGCTTTACAAAATTGCTTTTTATTGGCTGCCAATAAACTACGTAAATCTCCAAATTCATCTAATAAATCTTTGGCTAGATCCAAAGCACTTTTACCCTTAACACCCACCCGTAAAAAAATCGCTAACAATTCTACATTAGTCAAAGTCTGCGCCCCACGCTGCATTAATTTTTCACGGGGACGCTCTTCATGCGGCATATCTTTAATTCTGACAGTTGCTGTTTTTGGTATCGTTGCTATTTTTGGTTCAGATAAGCATTTTTCCTGGGATTTAGTGATTTTGGTTTTTTGCAGGTATTTTTCCTGGGCATCAGCAATTTTTTCAGTCACAATTAGATCCTTTTAAAATAAGCAAATTTTGTATATTATTGAAGTGGTAATAATCAATTTTATCACAATACGGATTTAGAAACCTGTTTGCGAATCAATACAAGGCACCCATTGTTGCTGTTTCTGCCCTAATAATCATGATGTTTTTTTTTTAGTCAATACTATAAACTGAAAAGGCTACCATTATTAATAACGATAAACGAACAGGAATAGCCAATGAGCTTAGAACTCAATATAGAATTAACTGATAATGATGGCAATTTGCCACCTTTACAAAAAATCGGTTTTTTGGGGCGGACTCAAGAATTATCGCAAATTGAGCGAGCCTTTGTACAAGAAGGGGTACGTCGCTTAACTATCTCAGGCGTTGGAGGACAGGGTAAAACTTATTTAGCCATTTATGCCGGACAATGCTTATATCAAAAGGGTGTATTTGAAAAAATCTGTTTTATGGATTATTCTGCCTTTGTGGGGGTGGATGCCGTTGGTTTAGCCATGAGAACTTTGATGGAGGTGTTAGATAAACCTGATGAAAAGGCAGCCCATGATGCCCTACATGATATCCCTACTTTATGGATTTTGGATAATGTTGAAAGATTACCGGCAGCACAGCTACAAGAATTGCTGGATGCCGCAAAAAAATGGTCTGAAATAGGAGCCTGTCGCGTACTGTTGACGAGCCAGGCGGAGCATTTTGAACATCCGGCTTATCAGAAAAGTTTATTTTATCAGTCACTGCCCTTATCGGGATTAGGTGAGGAAGAAGTGCTAACCTGTTATCGGCATTGGTTAGCACAACCCACGCCGATAGTGTCGCCTCAAAGAGAGGAATTATTAACATTGTTTGAGCAAGTCGCTTTCAATCCTTTATCAATTCGGATATTAGCAATCGCGTTGAAACGTCACAACCCGGCAGAATTGGGAAAACGTTTACAGGGCTTGCTTGTCCAAACAACTGATAATCCATTGGGTGCGACTTTAGATGTGTATTTGGAGTCATGGGAAGAAGATATTCATATCAATGTTTTATTAGTTTGGTTGGCTAAATTATTTGGATTTAAGTTGCAGGAAAAATTAAGATTGGATACTGCTACCTTAGAGTTATTATTATGTTTGGGGGTATTCCAAGGCGGTGCTTTTGAGCCAGAGATACTGGCAATTACAAAGATTCCGAAGAAACAGTGGCGATTGCTACGTTCTGCTTTGGAAAATGCGGGGTTGATTCAAGCTGAGTTTTTGCAAGATTTCGTCGCACCTTATCTCAAGTTTCATCCTACGCTGGCACCCATTTTATGGAGACGTTTACCTCCCCTGGTGCAAAATCAAATACAAGCTACTTATCGGTGGCGTTATGTAGAGCTAATCAGTTATTTGTTTTTTGAAGAGGGCAAAAATACGCTGTTAATTCATGCACTGGCAAAGCGGGATTTACCGAATATACTGCATACTATTTACACTGCCATAGAGGCTAAGGAGAGATGGGTACCTAAAGTGGCTAACTATGTTGATTTATTCATCAATACTTTTGGCTTGAAACGTGAAAGCGCTGCAATCAATCAATTGCTTGAGAAAAATAATTAAAGTTATATTTAAGTCAGGGCGAACCCACAGGTTCGCCCCTCCTTATAATAGACTACGCACCTTTTCTAAATCAGCCTGCGTATCAACAGAAATAGGATAATGCGATGTCACAAAGGTAAAAATACTTTTGCCCGCTTGCAAGAAACGTAATTGTTCTAATTTTTCCGCGTCTTCCAAATAACTCTTAGGCAATAAATGATATTCTTCAAGTATTTTTCGCCGATAACCATAAATACCAATATGCCCCCAGAATGTGATAGATTTTGAGCCATTTTCCCTATTATTACGGATATAGGGAATCGAATGCCGAGAAAAGTATAGGGCATAACCATCATGTCGTCGTATCACTTTGACAAGATTAGGATTAAAAATTTTTTCATCAAGGATAGAACAAACAGGGGTAACAATATCAGGAAGTGGTTCCACTTTTTCAAAAACGTCAATGACTTGATTAATCAATTCAGGTTCAATCAACGGCTGATCGCCCTGCACATTGATGATAATATCCCCCTCCAATTTGTCAACAATCGTTACAATGCGTTCCGTTCCAGACACGCAAGTCGAATCTGTCATCCACACTTTGCCACCCCATTCTCGCACCGCTTTCGCGACTTCTTCAGCATCGGTAGCAACATGCACTTCATCAACCTTTGAAGCTTGTAAACAACGTTGATACACATGCCAAAGCATCGGATGCCCTCCAATATCGGCAAGTACCTTATGAGGTAAGCGCAAAGATGCAAGACGAGCTGGAATAACCACAATTGCTTTGAAAAGACTCATAATTTTTTCCGGATATGTTTTTCGTTTACAAACTTTCAAGTTAAACCTTAGTTTCGAGTTTTGTTAAATTCTTATTCTATAATTAAACTTCAAAGCGGTACTTTACCTATTAACGAATTTGATTGTCAAAACGACTAATAAATTGATGATAAACAGACGCAGCACCTAAAATACTCTAAGTAAAGGCGATTCCACATTATTTCAGAGCCTCCGTAATGGTTTTGTTGGCTTCTTCAAATTTCTTTAGCATATTTCGTAAGGAACACTTTCAAAAACTGTTCTGGTTTCTGAACGAATAAGCACACTATCAATAGGGTAAGTTCCTAAATCATCAGTGAGCGTTTGTTCTTTAGTTATATTTTCATCATCAGACATTGTAAGTTCTTCACCTGTTGCTGGTTTGCGGAACTGGGCTTTGTACACAGTCCCCACATCAAGACTAGCTTGTAGATTCTAAAGCATCACGTACACGCATCATCTGCGTTTTCGCTTCTTTTCCGATCTTAACAACACGAACCAGCACATTACAGGGAAATAATGCGCCAATATCAGGATGTTGGTAAATCAAGCGGTGAGCAATAGATGGGATACAGGCACTCAAAATTCGATAACGCAGCATGTCTATGTTCAACTTGTTCTTGAAAACGGTGTCAAGATGAATCTCATTAAGGATACCAAATCCTTCCTGTTGTAAAACCTGAGTTACTCGCGTGATAGTATTCTCAAAGTTATCATTGAGTTTAATATTAAAAGTAGGCATATAGCTCCTTTAGGTGGTTGATGAAAATTTAAAACTGGTACTCTATCTTGAAGTTCTAGTTTTTAAAACCATAAGGTTTCAAGAAATACTATTTTTGCCAAAAATAGTATTTCTAATGGTGCTTTTCTTCCACTAACGTGCCATCAATTAAACGTAATGTCCGGTCCATACGCGCCGCTAAATCAGGCGCATGGGTTACCAGCACTAAACTGGTACCAATGGCTTGATTTAAATCAAGCATACGTTCATAGAGTAGTTCAGCGGTGCGGTGATCTAAATTGCCGGTGGGTTCATCGGCTAAAACACATTGCGGTTTCGTCACGAGAGCCCGTGCGACTGCTGCCCGTTGACGTTCTCCTCCGGACAATTCACCCGGTTTGTGTTTAAGGCGTTGTTCTAAACCAACTTCTGTCAAAATATCTCTCGCTTGCTCTTGAGCCTCATCGGGGGATAAGCCACGAATCAGTAAGGGCATACAGACATTTTCTAAAGCGGTAAATTCAGGCAATAAGTGGTGAAATTGATACACAAACCCTAAATTTTTATTGCGCCATAAACCTTGTTTGGCAGGATTTAGGCTGCTCATTAATTGCCCTGATACCCAAACTTCACCTTGCGTTGGATTGTCAAGACCGCCTAATAGGTGTAATAGGGTACTTTTACCGGCACCTGAGCTGCCTACTATAGCCACTTGTTCACCTGTTGCAATGCTCAAATTGACACCGCTTAATACATCAACGGAAAGATCGCCTTCTTTAAAACTTTTATGTACATTTTTACAAGTGAGTACGGGTTTATTCATAACGTAAAGCCTCCGCAGGTTGAACACGCGAAGCACGCCACGCGGGATATATAGTTGCTAATAGACTGATTATTAAGGATAATGTGCTAATCCTATAAACATCTAGCCAGCGTAAATCTGAAGGTAAATCGCTGATATAATACACATCAGGTGATAAGAATTGAATACCCATAAATTGTTCCAGTGCCGGAATGACCGTTTCAATATTCAAAGCTAAACTCACTCCCCCGGCGAGTCCTAATAAGGTGCCAAATACACCAATTAAGGTGCCTTGGACAATAAATATTCCCATAACTGTCCTGGGGGTTGCACCCAATGTTCGTAAAATGGCAATGTCTGCTTGTTTATCTGTTACAACCATAACTAAAGTGGAAACAATATTAAAGGCTGCCACTGCAACAATCAGGGTTAAAATCACAAACATGACCGTTTTTTCCATTTTAATCGCTTCAAAAAAGTTTTTATGCCGATAAGTCCAATCATAACTATGATAACCATGAGGCAATTCTTGCTGCAAATTACGACTGAATGGTTTAGCAAGAAACATATCATCTAATTTGAGATTTAATCCATGAAGACTACCGGCTGGCATACGCAATAATTTAGCAGCATCATCTAAGTGTAATAATACTAAGCCGCTATCAAATTCATGCATACCGACGCTAAAAATACCTTGCACTGTAAAGCGTTTCATGCGGGGCAGTATTCCAACCGGGGTAACGGAGGCTTGTGGGACAACTAGTGTGATTTTATGCCCTATCCAAACACCCAGGGTGTGCGCTAATTCTCTTCCTAATACTACACCAAATTGACCGGCTTTTAAATTATCTATACTGCCAGTAATCATTTTATCTTGGACTTGAGATACTTGGGGTTCAATTTCAGGTGAAATACCTTGCAATAATGCACCTTCGACATTTTTATTGTAGGTAACCATCGCTTGCCCTTGTATAAAAGGGGCTACCCCCGTCACATGAGGTCTTTGACGTAATTGTTGTGCTAAGTCTTGCCAATCGTGCCAACTTTTATCAATCGTTCTAACGACAACATGCGCTGACATCCCTAACATACGATGACGTAGCTCTTTTTCAAAGCCATTCATAACCGATAAGACGGTAATGAGTGCAGTGACACCTAAAGCAATTCCTAAAATGGAAGTCAAAGAAATAAAGGATATAAAATGGTTACGGCGCTTAGCGCGGGTATAGCGCAAACCAATATAAAAAGGAAGCGGTTTAAACATATTATTCTAAATAAGTCGTTATTTATCCTAAAAAGGTTTATACTATTATCAACCAATATAAAATATTCTACCAATACAAACTTTTTAAGTCCATTAAAAATTTTATTCTATCAGAAATTGCTCTCAAAATCAATAAATGTGAAAATATATTTTATTGAATTTGGTAAAGTACTATACTGTGTATATACTCCAAGCTGTCAATTTTTAGGATTTTCGTAGGGGCAGACATAAGTGTCTGCCCTTGTGTTTGCCCTTGTGTCTGCCCTGGCTTTCATAGCTCAGGGTCCTCAGGGCGACCACTAAAGGGTAGCCCTACCGGATGTGGCTGTTCTACAACTTCTTGTTGTGGTGATTCCACTACCAATGCACAAGCAACTTCAATTGCTATGGGCTATTCAGATATGGCCAGTGAGATGGTTAACAAAGCACGTCATAATGCGAGTAAGGCAAATTACCACAATGTGGATTTTCGTTTAGGTGAAATTGAAAATCTACCAGTAGCCGATAGTGTTGTTGAGCCCCATTATTCGCGGCACACCATTCTTCCTTTTACGGTGCGTTGAAAAATTTTTTTGATATGGGGTTGACCTTTTTTGAACAGTACATATATAGTATTCAGTACAGGTGTCCAAATTTATTTGGGTTTATTTTTAATCGGTCGCTTCCGTTGATGCGGAAAATAACGAATTGAAATCAGATATTTTTAATTCACAAAAATTTATTTGAAGTCAGCAATAAAAAGCGACTCCAATATTCTAAAAACTGGTTCATCTAACTTTCGAGGTAATTTAAACTCAAATGACTAATCAACCCCGTTTTGACGAAGATATTTCTCTCAAAGACGAAGGAAAAACATGGCTAGCAAAGGATATTGTTTCCTTAGAACCGATGATGCCATGGTCAAAAAGACCCATTCAAGGAAAAATGGCCACTTTTTTATTTGCATTTTTAGTAGTTTCAATGGTTTTTATTGCTATTGTCACCTGTTCTGAATTTATCTTACTTCCAGATTTGATACGAATCTACATTTTAATGCTTGCTATTATCATTATTTCATTTATTTGGTTTGCATTTTCTACTGGGGGTCAAGAAAATACTTTTACCCTGGCTAGAAATACGTTTAGCAGTGTTCTTTTTTCTAGCCCAATTATGGCTATGATATTAACAGATTTAAGCCTGTTTTTTTGGATGTCGTTATTGTTAATCTGTGGGCTTGCTCTTTTCTTAATGTTTGAAGATGAAACTGAGGGTTCAAGTGAATTTGGAGAAGCCATAAGAAAAATGGTATATATATTGTGGATAGTTGTAGGTGTTATAACAACGGTTGGTAACAATCCCATTTTTTCTTTTGCATCAGCAACATCAGCATTAGCGGAATACCACTTCTTATTAGATATTCGTTACCTAATAAGTGTTATTATGGGTTTATTGTTTACTGTTGATGCAATTATTAAAGCAATACGCAGCGAAAAACCCCTCATATCGCCATTGTTATCTCTCTTTCAACTCAAGAAAATGTCAGAGTCCTTTCCAATCATCAACTATTTATTACAGCCTTTCATTACAATGATAAATATTGTTCTATTAGGAATAATAGAACTTACAAATAGATTATGGAATTTAATAACTTCTGCAACCATTTATCTTTTCCGTGTAGGCAGTCATATTGCGGACGAATTTTTGAAACTATTTTTAGACTCTAATAATTGGAAAAATATTTCGGTAGCCTTGGCAACTTTTGCCATTATAGTGATTTTTTCTATGGGCGTTGAGTTTATAGCTCCACATTTATATTTTTACTTGCTTTCATCAAATATCATTTCATTGTTATGGATAAGTGGTTTCTTTTTTCTTATTTATATTCTAATTCTTTCCATCAATTTTTTTTGGGATTTTAGCGATAAAACGTTTGAACAATCGACGGCTTTTAGTTCAGTAATAATCCTTTCATTATCGCTTTCTGGAGCAATAATGTATGGATTGGCTTCTGTTGAGAATTTCCAAATAGTTGGATTTAACTCTATAGGAATCTTTTCGGCGTTGATTTTAATATTTGTTATTGTTGTTATCGTCTACAGAGTAATCGAAGAGATATTGTCAAAACATGGAAATCAAGAATCTTGAGATACAGTGTCATAAATCATATACTATTGCCGACAGCCAGTGTCGCTTTGATTAAATATGGAATTGTAGGGTGGGTTTCACTATAGCGAAACCCACCTTTTTTTTTGCCTATTCGTCAGATATCCACACCTCTTTTTTAATTCCC
>QNES01000125.1 GCA_003645255.1 Gammaproteobacteria bacterium | reverse complement strand
CGCATATTGTCCTACTTGACAGGTATTACCGCGTAATTGTTTAAGAATTTTTTCGGGTGCTGGAATATTGGGCTGATTTTTCTTTAGTAAAGTATGCAAGCCTTTAGCCGGTTTTTTGCATAGCACCACAATTAAATCATCACCTCCAAACGGTAATGTCACTTCCATTGAGGGCAGTTTATAAGGAAATTGTTTTACAATTAGTGTGTCTTTATACTGAATTAATGGATACAAAAATTGTAATTCCCCATTTCCTGCTAGGTTAAATAAAGTTAATGCGTTTAAGTTTGTGTCACTGGGGGCAATGCTAAATTGCTGTACTTCTCCTTCTTTATAGCTTTTATCCCCGTCATGCAAAGTGATTTTAATCGGTTTAAGGCGCATATCAAATTGTGTTTCTAAAATCTTCAATAAACGTTCTTTATCTATGACTCGTTGCCAAAGGTTCAACGCGTCGCTTGGCAAAGTGGTAATCACTTTGTCGCCAGTGTTGTTAAATACTTCAGTGTACCGATTTTTGCCAACAAAGCGTAAATCAAAAGTCTGGAATTGGTTGACATAGCGAACATTTTTTAATCCGCTAGGCACACGAGCATTTTCGACAATAATAGCAATGTCAGCTACTTTGGGTTTTAAGGGTGGTGGTTCAAAAGTGGCTTTAGGGAGGCTCACTACAGATTTTGTATCAGAACGTGGCAACAGTTTGGGAATTTGCAGATTATTCGTTTTGGTGCGGACTTTTTCTGTTAAAAAACGTTCTAGTTCATTACGTTCTAAATACCCATTTTTATTTCCATCCGCTTTACCATGCAAGGCTTCAGCAAAATACCAACTTAAAGCACCATGCCATTTATTGTCTAATAGCTTTTCTTCTCGCACCTGTAAAATATCATTATCAACGGCTGTAATCATGGTGACATGTTCTGGAAATCTATCTTCATCACTTTCTGTTGGCAGCGTGGGAAGTGGTAAAGTTAAATTCCAAAATCCACCACTACGAACCCGCCCTAACGGTTTGGCTGCCATAGAACGTTTTAAGCCGCTTGAGTGACAGGCATCTACGATAAGTAATATGTTATAGAATCCAGCCCTATTAAGGAGTCCACGTAGTTCATCATCGGTGATGCGCCCTTGATTAGGGTGATTGGGGTTAAAGTCATGGAACATCAGGGTTTCGTCTTTATTATCTATTTCATCATCTAAGGGCTTTGTATCCGGTTGCTGCCCACCGTGTCCAGCAAAAGTCACTATCAGGGTGTCCCCCGGTTTGGCTTGTTCTAACATATCTTTCCAAGCATCAATAAAAGCGAAGCGAGTTGCCTTGGCATCCAATAATACCCGTCTTTCCGGCAATTGCACTTGAGCATCATGCAAAGCATCTCTTAATAGTTTGGCATCATTAACGGCTCCTTCTAGGTTTGTTAACTTTTTTAATTCATTAGCGTGTTTATATTGATTGATTCCCACGACTAAAGCATGTTGGGCAGCTAAGACGGGTATAGTCCATGCGAGAAGCAATAACGGCAAAAATCTGGTGAAATAAGTCATCGTTTATTCCTTTAAGCAAAGAGTTGAGGGTTTATAGGCTGGTACAAATATATCCACACAGATATTATGTTTTTAAGAACGGGCAACGCAGTTTCACAAGGGCAAACACGTCAGTTTGCCCCGACATGAACCTATTTTACGTATTGTAGAAAAAAGGTGGGGTTCGCTATCGCTCTACCCACCCTACGCTCGCTGGACGCTGGCGCGTCCTGACTGCGTTCCCACGCCTGCGCTCATCGTTATACATAAGTCAAAATGTAGGGTGGGCAACGTGTTTTGGGTGCAACGGCATCACCGCTCTCAGTCTTTTCGGTGGGCAAAAAAACACTTGCCCACCCTACGAAGAAAAAGCTATTTAAATCAAATAGTTAAATACTTATGTATAACGATGAGCGCCGGCGCGTGGGAACGAGAAAAGTATTAAAAGAACGATTTCAAGGTGGAATTACCACTCGCTTTTATGGCCAACCGTTAGCATAAACCACCGCCCCGGTTGCGGATAGGGGTGCGATACACTCCCGCCTTGGTAATACTTTTCGTCCAAGACGTTATATACCCGTCCATCCAAAAAGAAACCTTTCCAGAGGTCATTCCAACGAAAACCTGTATTGAAAAGAAGCACATCATCAACTTCATGATTCGGTTCCTCATCACGAAACTCAATATTTATGGGGGATAACTGTTCACCAATGTATCTAGCTGTCAGATTAAACCACAAATCATTGGAGACAGATTCAGGATTGACATCAAACAACTCAAACGGATTAACATTGAAAATCACGTTGGCACTCCAATTGGGTACATTATGTATTCTGTCTCCCGAAAAGGCATAATTTTCATCAGCATCAATTACGGCTTGGTAGGTTAGGTTAAATGCAACATTATAGGCTGTTTCCCTATAAGTTGTTTCATTTTCTATCCCCCACACTTTTAAAAAACCAGCATTCTGATATTGAGGAGATGCGTTTTTATTTCTCCAAATAAAATCAGAAAATTTATTGTAGAAAAAGTTAAAACTGCTAGTAATTTTCCCATCCGCTAATTTGATTGTGGGTGTTAATTGATAAGAGTCCATGTACTCAGGTTTAAGTGACTCCGTTCCCTGGTAATTTGGCAAAATATTATACCGATACCAATATGCTGCATCTACAAAAGCTCTAGAATAAGAAACCTTTAAATCAAACATTTCAACCGGTATCCATATCAGTGCGGCACGGGGAGAAATTTCGTCAACGCCTTCTCCTTTGTGACGCTCTTTTTTATCAAAACGCACACCAAAGTTCGCAATCCACTGTTCACTAAACCGATGTTTAATTTGGGTAAAAACAGAAGATATCCTCTCCTTCCCTGTATCCAGCAACTTGCCTCCCCTAGTATCCACAAACTCGGTCCACTCACCATCCACACCTCTGATATGCTCACTATCGTACAGTTCCATTCTATCTAATTGAGTACCTATCATCCATGTTGAATCTTGACCTCCAAGATTATAAGCACCATTTAATTGGACAATAAATCCCATCGCTCGTTCATACCAACCTCCGAAAGCATGCCCATTTTCTGAGGGATTACTAATGAAATGGGCATGAATTTCGTTTTCATCATAGTAAGTTTGAAGATGTAAATTTAAACTATTACCAAATCCCCTATCGTAATCAAGGCCTAAATGTGAGAATTGAGAACCTAAGCCTGGCCCCATACCACGTAATTTTCTATAATCAGCATAGTTGTAAGATTCACCTGTCGTATCACCTGCAGAAAAGGGTTCAATATATTTAGAATACCGCCGCGTAGCCAATAGCGTAAAATCACCAAACTCGTAATTTATTCCCACATCATACGATGCGGGATCATTAAAACCATCCAAAATGGCATGAGAATCTTCTGGTTCTCTGGAATAATCTTCTGCCTTTGGCACATTCACCGTTTCGCCATCACTTTGATAATAAGTTCCCCATAGCAGAAGATCGCTTTTGCCATTTTCAAACTCATTGCCATGGACGAAACTGAGTTTCCTTTGCCCGTAGTTACCAACACCAACACTGACTTCTGTTCCTCCCATGTCCGTGCCTTTTTTGGTAATGATGTTAATAACCGCAGTTAGAGCAATATTGCCGTACAAAGAAGAACCAGGCGCACGTAATACTTCTATGCATTCAATTTTCTCCAAACCAATACTATAATCTGGATTGGCTTCTGAGTAAGAACGCGAATTCAGACGATGACCATTTAACATAATCAACATTTTTTGTTGAGAAGAGCCATAAACACCCCGTCCTGCCACATTCACCTCATTGTGATCCTGCGAGAAAGTAATGCCCGGCACATAAGTAATCAAGACATCTTTGAGATTTCTTGCGCCGATGTCTTTCATCATTTGACTGGTAACGACTGTCACGGGAACAGGTACTTCACGAATGGGTTCCTTTTGCCCGGAGGCAATACCCACCTCTTGAATCCACCCAAATTCGTCATCGTAAACATGACCACAGGTGTCAGCAAAAGAACTCACGGCTGAAAACAGGAGTGTAACTCCAAAAATGACTATCAATTTCTTTAACATAATCAATTTCCTTTTTCTTAACACTTGTAATTGTGATAATTATTGCCTCAATTTGGCATTAATACTAATTTAGGATGGTAAAAAGAAGCGTTATTCATTAACTTACCCTTAACCCGAATCAAAAGTTTTTGTCCACCGTTGCTAGAAGCGGTAAAATAGCCAGTCGGAAGAAAAGTAAGCCATTCACCATCGCCAAAAACTATCATTCGAGCAACTTGCTTTTTGGTTTTGGTATCCCATAAAAAGATTCCGTCATTTCCCCCGGAGATAATGCGATGACCATCCTGCGAAAATTCCACGGCGTAAACATCATCAGAATGTCCTTCAAAAGTATGCAAATGACTGCCGCTCGCTGACCAAAGCCGCACCGTTTTATCCCGACTTCCAGATACAATGTTGCGCCCCTTTGGAGAGACATCCACTGAAGTGACTGACTTGGAATGCCCTTTAAAGGTCCGTAAAACTTTACTACTATGCACATTCCAAATCCGCACCTTGTTGTCAGAGTTTCCTGATAGGATCCGATAACCATCTGGAAAAAACTTGACGGAACGAAAATAGGAATATCCTTTAAATGTACGCAAAAGTCTGCTGCTATCCAAATCCCACAAACGCATTTTTTTATCCCGACTTCCCACTACTGCGCGATCACCTTGCGATGAAATAGCTATTGATAAAACCCAACCGCCTTTCTTAAATCGCCGCATCAACCTGCCATCTCTTTTCTCCCACAATTGCACACTCTTGTCATAACTTCCTGATAGAACGTAGCGACCATCAGGAGAAAAAATCACTGAACTCACCAAACCATTATGTCCTCGGTAGGTATCCAATAGTCTGCCCTGGTTCAAATCCCATCGCCGCACAGTTCGGTCCTTGCTTCCAGATAGCGCATATTTACCATCAGGTGAAAAACTGACAGAAGTCACCAAATCAGAATGTCCCCTGAAAGTATATACGAGTTTTCCACTGTGCAAATCCCACAAGCGTACAGTTTTATCCTGCCCTCCCGATAAAACGTAACGACCATCCGGTGAAAATGCCACTGAACTGATTTTCTGAATATCAACTTCTTCTTTGACACGCACTTCCATCAACGTTGTTTTGATACAACCAGGACCCGGACAACTATTACCAGGACCAGGACAATCAGGACCAGAACAAGGTTTTGGTTTTGAACGACATCCCCCAAAACAATAATTAACTCTTAATGAAGAATTAAAATAAGGTTGTTGCTGCCGATTACTTTCCTGTTTAATTGCCTTGCGTACTTGTCTAAACGTTTGTTCTATTTGCGTTTTCTGTTGTGCTGCTATTCTTAGTTCATTACTTAAATGTTTGACATATAAGCTATTATTTGTATTCCCATAATCTACAACCGTTTCATTTTCAGCAGTTGGATAGGCAATAAAAGAGCGGGAACTCTGAATTTTTGCTAATCCACCGCTACTACCTGGATAAGGATTATCACGGCTGGTATCTAAAATAATGATATTGACATCATTTCCAGCATTTTCCAATCTATCCAATAGCACCTGAACAGGAAAAGCTTTTTGTTTGACATTTCTACTATCCAAAATATTGGCATTATCAATGGGTAATAGATAATTTTTTTTCTTTCTGCCCTCAGTGATTTGCGTACCATGTCCACTGAAATAAAATAATCCGACACTGTTTTTCAGACTTTTTAAGCATTCAGCAAATTTCAGGGTAAAAAAATTGATTTGTTGATAATTGAGATTAAATTTGGGTGAAATCACTTTAAAGCCAATTTCCCTTAAAACTTTTGCCATCTCGGTGGCATCATTAACGGGGTGCTTAAGCGTTCCATTTTCATAGCGGCTGTTACCAATGATTAACGCGATTTGAACATCAGGCAAATTTCCAATATCTATCAAATCACACTTCGCGTAGAGAGATTGGATACTCAAAAGCAAACAACCCAGGATAAAAAAAGTCAGTCGTAATAAATAGTGTGTATGCATGATAGTGGATTGTAGCCTCAAAATAAATAGGAATCTAAACCTAAGTTTAGTAAAGCTAAGGTTTAGAATCCACAAACAAAATCAACATCCTCCAAAACAATACGTTTCTGCCAATGACGTATCATACCAAGGGTGTTGTGTGCCTCCACTTTCTTGTTTCACTGGCTCACGCACTTGCTTAAACACTTCTTCAACAGGTTTATGCTTAAATCGTCGCATTTGAACCATTAAGTGTTTAGTGTATAAACCATTACGTCTACCACCATCATCAGCCACCTCACCGTTATCTGCTGCAAAAGCAATCAGCGCCCCCAGCTTAGTTTCAGTGGGTGAAGGGGGAGGTATTCTTGTCAAACCACGCTTACGCTTAGTGGATTTATCACTATCTTCGTAAGGATTATCACGGCAAGCATCAGCAACAATGAGATTAACACCATTATTCACCGCTTCCATTTCTTCCAAAACGTCTTGTTTTACTTGGAAAGCTTTGCGTCTCAAATCGTGTTCCGTCTTAATTCTGCCATTATCAATGGGAATCAGGTAATTATTGTCTTTGCTTGAGCGAGCACCATGCCCTGAAAAATAAAATAGCCCTACCTTTTCTTCAACTGGCACTTGGGTGTCAGCCAAAAGTTGACGAAAATCACGGAGAGTTCTATTCATTCCTTGGCGATTGAGATTGGTTGCAAGAATCACATGAAAACCCATCTCATCTGCTAGGAGATGAGCCATATCAACCGCATCATTCTGGGAATTATTTAACGGTTCATGATCATATCCGCTATTACCTATCACCAAAGCTTTTTGGGAGCTAGTACGATCACCTAATTGCACAATTCCCCCTTCTTTAATAGGACCACAACCGCCGACTAATGACGCGACAACAAAAAACGTCAGTATTTTTTTCATAATAAATATCTCCTAATTCAAGTTAGAAAACAACTGCTGCTCACTAGCAGTATGATGACAACCCTATTTATTTCATGAAAACACCACCTCCTTATTTTATAGCGAACCAATAATTTCTTCGTTTAGTAGTAATTATAGTGTACCAGTCTATAAAAATCGATTCACATAGTTGACTACATTGCGTGAGTCAATTTCAGCCTACCTTAAATTTTTCCCAAATTTTAAGGTTTGGACTCCAACCGGTTACATCTTATACGTCAAACATTTTCTTGTAGGGGCAGACCTGCGTGTCTGCCCTCCTTTTACTACTTATTAATTCTAAATTCAACTCGCCGACTGAGTGCATTAATTTTGGATTTTGATAATTTCCAACGATTAGCCAATCGTAGTGGCTGTCTTTTCCCCACACCTTTGACATCAATTCTGCTTTTGACACCGGCATTTCGCAAAGAATTTTTCACCACCTTTGCGCGTCGTCTTGATACTCTGTCACAAGCCGCGTTACTTCCTTTTGGATCACTATGCCCGTAAAGAGTTACTCGTGTTGAATTTCGGTGTTTTATGTTTTTAGCCAATTGTTTGACTAAACGCTCACCTCTTCCATTAAGCTTTGTACTGCCACTATCAAATAGTATGGGTACGAGCCGCCTTCTAGGAACACCGCGAACAATGACCCGTAAAGCAATAACATCCGATTCTTCAAGCAAAGATTGTGCGACTGAAACCAATTGATAGATATTTTCGATTTCAGCTTGTGTGGGTGCTTGTGGTGTCGCTCCCGGGTCATTAATTAAATCCAGGGCTTGATTAAAAAATTGGACTGCCATTGCCCATTGTTCACGCTGCGCGTTAATATTACCATGTACCAGCGAGGTATTCCATACCATAGTAGGCGCACGTTTTAACCATGCCTCGGCTTGTGCCAATTCACCTTGTTGCATTAAAACATCGGCTTTTGCCGCTGCAATTTGTGCCATGCCACGTTTGACACTTTCTAAGTAGCTCACTGGACAGGCGGCTTGCTCACTATTCAGCCCTGGTAACAATTCTTCTAAGGTATCAAAATCAAGGTTTGTCATAGCCTGATTGACTTGAGCTTCATAATCAGCACAAGCCGCTAAACTGGATGTAGGCAAACCTGCATTGAGTAATACGGCAAACAATAAAGTACGAAATGGTATTTGCATAATTTATCACCTTTATACTACTAACGATTGAGTTTTAGACAGCCGTTTTTAACGCCTGATTTCATAGTCTGTCATTTTGATAGACCAATTTATATTAACATCTTCACCCTCTTCATTTTCTATAGTCAAATTTTCAAGTTGCAAATTCAACAATTGCAATAAAGATTTAGCATGTTGTACTGAAACATGCCTGAAAGCGAGCGGCAGGGCATTAATGTCGGTTTTTTCTTCTATCAAAACCGTTATGAGTGTACCGCGCCCCATTGGTTTTGTAATTGGAAAATCGCATTGCCAAAATACGTCTGGAATGATAAGCGTTTTTTCCGCTTCAATAAAACCTTGTTGAAGATCAGAACAATACTGATTAGGAAAATAGCTAATTAATTTTCCATCTGGCTCAATATTAAATAAATAGATATAACCACCACGATCACTGCTAATGCTTACTTGCATAGTGTCATCAATATGGAAATAAGAAGCCGATGACGTTTCTCGTAAAGTATCTATTCGCAAATTAGCCGAATTATGATCATTGTCAGCAGCAAATAAATCATCCGCACAATCAACAGTCTCTGTTTTGTCACTTATGCAGGGTGGCAATATTTGATGTTGACATAAAGGAAATTCTTCAAATAAAGAAAAATCACACCAAGCTTCGTTAGCATCCGCAAAAAAAGATGTCAAAGTAGCAATTAAAGTAAAGGTTCCTATAAAAACGGATGTGATAGTCACAAGAAAAATATAAACCAATTTAAGCCATTTATTAAATTTCTCGTGTTTAGCATTTTTTTCGGTACAATGCTCACTATCTAATTTTTTAGTGATGTCTTTATTAGGTATGTTATCACTCATAATATTTTCTAAACACAAGCCTCCTGGGTTTTGAATTTCAATTCAGTTCAATTTGAGATTATTATAACATCATTTTTATTATAGTGCTCAAGAAGATATTGAATATTATAAGAAAAAACGGGACAAACCACATTTTTATGCTGGATGGCGTTTATAAAAGCCCAAGTCTAATCATGACAATGGGCTTTTTTCCGAAGGGCGTGTTATACTAACACATCATTTTGCCCTACTAATCTTAGAGGTTTGGTGAGTTTTCTACTGGGGTGTTAAATTTATAGCGATTTTGTCATTTATTTTTCACCCGATTTTTAAGCTAAGGTTAGAAATCCGATTTTTGGCAAAAATAGGATTTCTTTAGCACATCTCAGATTAAGAACACACTCGTAAAAAGCGTTCGATAATAATTTCAAGTAATTGATTTGCAAGCTCTTTTTTTGATTTACGCGGTAATTCAATACTACCACCGTTCCAAAAAATACTTAACGCATTATCCTCACTCTCAAATCCGATGCCTTCAATGCCAACTAAATTAGCTACTATCATATCTAATTTTTTATGCTTTAATTTAGAATGGGCATAATCAGCTAAATGATGGGTTTCCGCAGCGAAGCCCACGGTAAAAGGCGGTGTCGGTAAATTAGCCACTGTGGCAAGAATATCAGGGGTGCGTTCTAAGTTTAGCTGTAAATGAGCTTCATTTTTTTTCAATTTTTGGGTAGCTTGTTGGACAGGGCGATAGTCTGCCACTGCTGCTACAGCAATGAAAATATCGGTTGTAGGAATATAAGTCATGACAGCTTCATACATATCTTGGGCACTATAAACTGACACCTTATGCACACCCGATGGGGGTGATAACGATACTGGACCACTCACTAATGTTACTTGCGCCCCTTGCGCTAAGGCTGCTTCTGCAATAGCATAGCCCATACGCCCAGAGCTACGATTACTGATAAAGCGTACTGGATCAATATCTTCACGAGTAGGTCCTGCAGTGATTAATACTTTTTTACCTTGCAATGGTCCCGATTGAAATAAATCTTGAAGACAGTGTACTAATTCCAACGGATCAAGCATACGCCCTATCCCGGTTTCACCGCAAGCCTGTGAGCCACTTGTTGGACCCAATATTTTAAGACCGCGTTGTTGTAAACGTTGGCAATTTTCCTGGGTAATAGGGGCTTGCCACATTTGCTGATTCATCGCGGGCGCGACGCTAATCGGTGCAGTAGTGGCTAAACATAAAGTACTGAGCAAATCATCAGCTTGTCCATAAGTCAATTTCGCCAAAAAATCAGCACTGCACGGCGCAATTAATACGACTTCAGCCCAGCGTGCTAACTCAATATGCCCCATTGCCGCTTCTGCATGAACGTCAAGTAAATGGATATGAACACGCTGCCCTGAAACAGCTTGTAAAGTCAGCGGGGTAATAAACTTTGTCGCCGCCGCCGTCATTACGACGCGCACATCCGCACCTTGCTCACGCAATCGGCGTACTAAATCAGCACTTTTATAGGCGGCAATACTGCCGGTGATACCGAGTATCATTTTTTTATGGGTGAGTGTGTTCATTGAATTGAGTGGCTCAAATGGTTCACTTTAATGAGATGCTTGTTTAATCGGTGAGCATATTCATCCGCACAATGTACATTAATCAATAAGTTTTGAAGCAATGCTTTTAAATCAAAATAATACCATTTTTCTTTTGTTTCCAATTGTATTTGTTTTTCAATAAAATATAATAGTTTTTCGGTTAGAATCTGATGAGCCGGTTGAGCGATTCTCTTATTTGAGAATGCCCTATTTTTTTTTCATTGTATAGTTTTTCGTAACCATACTGTAAACTTTGTACAATCACAAAGCTATAATCTTCTTCAAGACTTCGAGAACCTACTCGTACCAATTCCTACTGGCAATTTAGCATACTCATAAGAATCTATTTGAGTCAGTGTGGCTTGAATTTCAGCCAGTGAACCACGCGATAAAATTTCAGAAAAGCTGGCATGTGGTTGTAAAGCTTGGAGCAGTTTTTGATAAAATTCTGCGGCTAAATTTAATCGCCGCGCCTTGTTCCGCAAGCAACTTAAAATTAAATCATCAATGGCTGGCGGAATAACTTCATTAATCGTATTTTAAGCTTGGTATTCACCCATTCTTGGCAATTGCCCCGATAAACATTCATACAATACAATTGCCAATTAATAAATATCATTGGATGCGTCAAGTTCTTCGCCTCGAAGTTGTTCTGGTGACATATAACCGGGTGTACCAACGGGGTAGCGACTTGGTGTGAGTCGTTCTAAATCTGATTGACGCAGGGAAATACCAAAATCAACCAGATAACAAGCTTCCAGGTTTGTGGTAATGATGAGATTAGATGGCTTGATGTCCCGATGAATAATGTCCTTATGATGGGCATGTTCCAAGGCGGAGCAAATATTGCCAAACCATTTACTTACCTGTTCGAGAGACATAACGCCTTTAGTATCAATAAATTGACGAACTGTAAAGCCTTCTATCCATTCAAAAATCAGTTTAAACTCGCCATTATTTTCAGGAAAAACCATATCATAAATAGCAGGTATGTGGGGATGAGACAGACTTGCCAAGGTTTTAGCTTCTCTTAAAAATCTTTCAGTGTCTTGCGGAGAAAGACTTTCCTTGAAGAGCGGATCGAGGATTTTGATAGCGACATTTCTTTCTAATCTCACATCTTTTGCTTTATCAATTCGCCCAAATCCACCTTCTCCTGCAGCGAAATCTATCATTTGGTATCTTGTATTCATAAATGCTCTTTTATAAAAGGTAACGGTTCGTCAATGAGCATAAGGGCGGCCTTTTGAGGGAAATCGTTTTGTTAGTGTCTACATACACATTTTACACCCTTTGTCAAGTGAAAAAAACTTGATTATCGAGTATCATTTAACCAAGTTCCCACCATGTAGCACTGATGACACTCATCAAAACCGGGGTTTGTTTATCAATCAATTGCCTGACTTGTAAATTAGGCTCACGTTTCATAGCCTCACTGATGGCATTACTATCAAACAAAAAACTCATTTGGCATCTCCAAAATAGAGTTAGGGCGATCTTGACGTACTGGAAGTTCAATGTCTGGTTCAAGCATATTAATTTTGTCAAAATCTGACCAAAATTCAGCCATTGTCGGTTTATTTGAGACGGATAGCACTTTTGGCTTGTCATCAGGTTGTATGGTAATTCGTACTTGAACCTGCTCAGGTAAATTGAGCGGTGCCAGAGGGCGCAAAACACCCTTTTCATAAATGGCAGTCACTGGATTAATCATAGTTAATTGTCTGAATCAGAATTTTCAGGATTTTAGAATTAACAGAATAAAAACACAGTACAACGAATTGACGAAATAAGCGAATTAAAAGCAAGGCTCTTTCAACTCATTTTGGTGGGTTTCGCTATAGCGAAACCCACCCTACGCTCTTCGCTTGGCGCACCCACCCTACGCTTGCTTTTTTATATTAACGCAGGTTGTATTTTCAATTTTTCAAGCCACGGATTAATTTCGTTTGGCTCCAATTTTTGCACAATCTCAATATTTGGCATTGCAGAGTCTATTCTTGGGCCAAAAAAACCACTGTCCCAACAACGATTATTCATTATCATTGGCCATAAAAGTATAATTTGGATACCTTCTATGACAGGAATTTGCCTTACGTTAACCTCGCCCCAAATTGACCCAAAAATATTGGGTTCGGAGGATAAGGGATCTCCATAGTGCCACCATGCTTCATCTCTTATATTTTCATCAATTAGGCATCTAGCTGCTTGATAAATAGCCTCGCTTGGAGTTCTTCCATTTTGCAGTTTGTCTCCAACACATGTTTGAATGAGAGAAAAGAGATGAAAACAATTACTGACATTTGTATATTTTAGCTTTATACCTCTTCGGCTCTCAACGTGAATAATTAGTAGATCACTGCTATTTTTCTCTAAAAGTTCTCTAATCCAAGTTGCTGTATAAGTGTACGCCTCTGTATTCTCTAGTTTAATGATAAACTCACTATCATAATAAAGGCGTTGCCTCAAGCTTGGTGTTCTGGCTACATGGGAAACGACTGAACGGCTAAGCAAAGGCAATGCTTCGATATAAATTTTGGTCTTATCACTTAACTTTGGAAGTTCTGCTGCATCTTCAGCGATGACAGGAAATTCACTTATCCAACTATCCAATAAATTAACAACAGCATCTCTACTTTTATTTAGCTCCGCCCCTGATTCTATTGCCGAACCAAAAACTAATGACAACCAAGAAGCTCCAAAAGGGGGTAATTTATTAATCGCATCAATAGCCATTTCTGGTATGATCTGATTAAAGTTATTTTTTACGTCTTCGAGAAATTCGCCTGTTAGCTTCCGTACAGTATCTTCTGGTTCAATAGAGTCGATTGAGTAGCAAGCTTTAATGAGTTTTTCGGTAGAATTCAAAAATTTATCTCCACATTTAGTTTTTCGTCACACTGCATATGTCATTTCAGAATAAGGTAAGCTGTT
>QNES01000124.1 GCA_003645255.1 Gammaproteobacteria bacterium | reverse complement strand
TTTTTTAGATAAATCATTTCACAGGGCTTGCGCGTGGGATTGCCCCTACAGATAACATATTCGCAGGTAGGGGCAATCCTTTATGGTTGCCCTTTGTGAAATTATTTATCTGAACATCTATAGCAGTGTATGCAAGGCTTGACTTGCTAACTTCCACACTTGTTATCAACAGGGTTCAAATTCATAAGATTTTGGTTCCTGTTTTGCGTTATTCCCTATTGTTCCTTTCCTACCACCACGAATTTCCCCGTTCAAAGCGGATTGAAAATGATTGTAAATCTTAATCAATAATAATATTTAACGCTTATGAAATAATCAATTAGGATTAAGATTAAGAAGTTTCGTGAATTATTTCCAATCTATAATGTTTCAGATAATTATTTTTTTCAGGGCAAACATTCGCAATATAGGAATTTCCCTTTAAATTCACACTCTGTGTGTCTTCGCCCTTTGTATCTTCGCCCAATAATTATTTTTAAAACAACTTATTAAGTCATTTAAAATGCACAATGATCCTATCATCTTTCATATTTTCGTTATTTTTACAGGCTCCGCCATACTAGCCACTTTTGCGCTCTATGCACGTCAAGCCCTGTTAGTAGGTTATATTGTTTGGGGAATTTTGCTGGGACCCTCTGGGTTTGCGATTATTGAAAATACTGAAGTCATCAATGACATTGCTCAAATAGGCATTATTTTTTTATTATTTTTACTCGGTTTGAACTTACAACCACAAGATTTACTTCACACGATGCGAAAAACCACAGTGGTTACCCTAGTCAGTTCACTGATATTTACCCTATTGGGATTTAGTATTGCTCAAGCCTTTGGATTTAACTTTTTGGAAAGTTTTGTCATTGGGGTTTCAATGATATTTTCCAGTACGATTATTGGTTTAAAATTATTACCCACCACCGTATTGCATCATAAACATGCAGGCGAAGTGATGGTTAGTATTTTATTATTGCAAGACTTAATCGCCATTGTGGTGCTATTAATTTTACAGGGTTGGGGAAAAGAGGGTGGTGCATCATTAGCTGATATTGGGCTATTAATTTTAGGATTACCGTCGATGATTGGCTTTGCACTCTTATTTGAACGATTTGTGTTGGTTAAATTAATTACCCGCTTTGACAAAATTCAAGAATATATTTTTTTGCTCACCATAGGCTGGTGCCTGGGAATGGCAGAATTAGCCAAATTGTTTAGCTTATCGCATGAAATAGGTGCCTTTATTGGAGGAGTGGTGTTAGCAAGTAATCCAATTGCACCTTTTATTGCAGAAAGTTTAAAACCCGTGCGTGATTTCTTTCTAGTCATCTTCTTCTTTACTTTAGGAGCCAATCTTGATTTAGGCATTTTATATACAGTATTAGTTCCATCACTCATATTGGCAGGCTCAATCTTACTAATAAAACCTTTTGTCTTCAAATATTTAATGGTAAAACTTAATGAAAAAGCGAGTCTATCTTTAGAAATAGGTTTTCGACTAGGGCAAATCAGTGAATTTTCGTTATTGATTGCTATCATCGCCTTACATACAGGCATTATCAGTCACAAAGCCTCTTCTTTGATTCAAGCCGCAACCATTATGACTTTTGTAGTATCTTCTTATATTATTGTGCAAACCTATCCAACACCGATTGCGGTGTCAGATCGTTTGCGGCGAGATTAGATAGCGATAAAACTGAAATGCACCTTTAGAATTATGACTGAAAAATAAAATGATAAAAAAACCAGCATCAGCCTCCTTAAGTTACCAGAATGCGGGTGTCAACATAGATAGCGGTCATCTTTTAGTTGAACGCATTAAACCTATTGTTGCCCGTACTCATCGCCCTGAAATGTTGGGCAGCTTTGGTAACTTTGGTGCTTTATTTGAAATTCCCTTAGCACGTTATAAAAATCCGGTATTAGTTTCCGGCACTGATGGTGTAGGCACTAAATTAAAGCTTGCCCTGGCTATGGGAAAACATGATAGTATTGGAATTGATTTAGTCGCTATGTGTGTTAATGACATTGTCACTTCAGGGGCAGAGCCGCTATTTTTTTTAGACTACTATGCTACTGAACAGCTTGATGTAGATATTGCAACACAAGTGATTGAAGGTATTAGCAAAGGTTGTGAGTTAGCGGGTGCAGCCTTAGTGGGTGGCGAAACGGCTGAAATGCCAGGCATGTACCATCAAGATGAATATGATTTGGCTGGTTTTTGCGTCGGTATCGTCGAAAAAAGTGCAATTATTGATGGTAGTCAAATACGAGCAGGTGATGCTTTAATTGGGCTAGCTTCCAGTGGTCCTCATTCTAATGGTTATTCATTGATTCGTCAGATTTTAAAAACTCCCATAAGCATCCCTTTTGAAAAAGGAATGCAAGTTTCTTTTTCAAAGGGGGAAACTGAACAGCTTCGTTTATACTTAGATATAGATTTTGAAGGGCAGCGTTTAGGTGAGGTATTATTAGAACCCACTCGCATTTATGTTAAGCCCTTATTGCAATTAATCCAAAAAATACCGGTACATGGATTAGCACATATTACCGGGGGAGGATTATTAGAAAATATACCACGTATATTACCTGCTGGCTTACGTGCCAATATCAATACCCATAGTTGGTTACGTCCCCCCATTTTCAACTGGTTGCAAAAACAGGGTAATATCAAAGATCAGGAAATGTATCGAACATTCAATTGCGGTATTGGTATGGTTATTTCTGTCGCTCAAAATTATCTTGATCAGGCTTTGACATACCTAGATGAAATGGGAGAAACGGCGTGGTTAATTGGACAAATTGAAAAGAAAGTTAATTAATGGTTAATGGTTAGGAATGGTTTCGAGGTTTTAGTTTTTTTTCAAAAAACTAAAACCTCGAAAATAAAATAATTTCCCGATTTGTTGCGTGAGTTACCACAGGTTCCACCTGTGGTAACTGATTTTCTTAAATATGACAAAGTAGAATTAATCATTAAAAAAATAACTGAACATGGAAAAATTACCATTAGTTGTCCTCATTTCCGGGCGCGGCAGCAATTTAAAAGCTATTATTGATGCAGCCGATCCCCTGGTTGACATACGAGCTGTTATCAGTAATCGCCAACAAGCTAAAGGCTTACTCTATGCAAAACAGGCAGGTATCCCTACGGAAATTATGGCTCATACGCGATTTAAAACACGTATAGATTTTGATACCGCCTTACAAACTCGCATAGATTTTTATCAACCTAAATTACTGATTTTAGCCGGTTTTATGCGGATACTGAGTCCAGGCTTTGTAGCCCATTACCAGGGTCGCTTGTTAAATATTCACCCATCTTTGCTACCGGCATTTAGGGGTTTACAAACGCATCAACGAGTATTAGAATCAGGTATTAAGGAACATGGAGCCAGTGTGCATTTTGTAACAGAGGATTTAGATGCGGGACCAGTGATAACCCAGGCGCGTGTGCCGGTTTTGCCTGATGATGATGAAGAGAGTTTAGCTGCGCGAGTATTACAAGTGGAACATCGTATTTATCCACAAGCTATACACTGGTTTGCACAAGGCAGGTTACAATTACAAGGACAAAGTGTTTTACTAGATGAACAAACGATAACTTTTAATAAAGGAGACTAATATGAAAATGACAAACATGCTTTTACTACTCATCTTATTTGGATTGGTACCATCTACTTTTGCTCAATCATCTCACTCAGCAAAAGAGCCTATGATTGATCCTAACTGCATAGATAGCCTGGAAGTATGTCAAGAACGCGCCGCTAAACGTGAAGCACTTCGTCAACGCTGTGCAAATGATCCCGTATGGTGTAAAGAACGCCGCGCTAGGTTGAAACAAGAACGTGAGGAAAGACAGGCTTTAAAAAAGCAATGTCAAGCTAACCCGGCTCAGTGCAAAGCGTTAAAGCAGCAAAATCGGGAAAATAAAAAGGAAGAAAGAAGAAGGGCTAGACAACAATTGAAAGAAGCACAAGCGCAATGGTGTACTGACAATCCTAGCGATTGTAAACGCTGGAAAGCGGAGCAAAAAGCGCTGAACAAAGAATGTCGTAAAATGCTTCGTCAGTTGGAAGAAAAATATCCTGGTAAACCACATCAACCATATTAAGGGTTCTTTAAAACATCATCTATAGCTTTTCCAAAGGAGTCCAGACTTTAGTTTGAAGCGCCCAAATTAAAATTTGGATGAGGAAAAAAAATATTGATCTGGAGAGCTATATAGAGGAACCAGGAAAGGAAGATGAACAAAGGCAAAACTGACGATAGTGCTTTATTTAAAGAAGCCATGATCGGAGTAAAACCGCTCAAATGTGATAAAGTGCTACTCGCAAAACCACGCCCCGATGCATTTCCAAAACAACGCCATTTAGATGAAGCATCAGTATGTGAAGACATGCTTTCAGGTCTTTATGATTCAGCGGAGCTAGAAACTGGGGAAGAGTTGTTATTTGTACGTTCCGGGGTGCAACGTAGTGTTTTTGTAAAATTACGGCGAGGTTATTTTAGTGTCACTGCCGAACTTGATATGCATGGCATGATAGTACGTGTTGCCAGGGTTGAAGTCGCCCGTTTCTTACGCGAATGTCAAAATCGTGATGTTCGCTGTGCAAGAATTGTTCATGGCAAAGGCTATGGTTCCTGGCAAAAGCAGCCTGTATTAAAAGTACAACTGAATAAATGGCTGCGACAACGTGATGAAGTGCTAGCATTTTGTTCAGCACGTCCAGTTGATGGGGGAACGGGTGCCGTCTATGTATTGATTAAGCGGCGGAAAAAATGAGGGGGCTGTTAGCCTTGAGATAAATCTCAAGGCTGAGTAGTCACAATTTAAAATGCTAAAGCGTGTTTACTTACTCTCAGTTTTGCTTGGAGCACGAGGAGCTTCACCTCTAGGTGGTGCATAAGCACCAGGACCAGGACCACCATAGTAAGGAGCATAACCACCTCCATAACCGCCTGGGTAACCACCATAAGCACCTGGGTAACCACCACCATAAGCACCTGGGTAACCACCACCATAACCGCCTGGGTAACCACCACCATAACCAGGATAACCATAGTAACGATTATAGTCACGACCATAGCCACGACCATAGCCACGACCCCCGGCGGATGTACTAAAATTCATATCGCCCCAACCATTGCCATCCATCCAATCATCCATCATAGATGAATTAGAACCGGGCCAACCGCCGCCCCAAGGACTACCACCGCCCCAAGGGCTACCACCCCAAGGACTACTACCACCCCAAGGACTACCATTCCACCAAGCCTGAGCTGGTGTTGTTGCGATAAGAACGCCACTACCAATAATGGCAGAAAGTGCTGCTGCTTTTGCAATTTTTTTCATCATCTTAATCTCCACAATCTGTTAGATTTTCAATTTGGTTCAAGAATACTTAATTAACCATCAGAAAAAATTAACGATAAAGTATCCAACCAATATTTCATTTAGTAAGGTTACTTTAAACAAAAAACAACCCAAATATAAAAAATTATCGACATTCAGTAACAAGCATTTTTCAAATCAACTTCAAAATTTCACGATTATACGACACACGGGCACAATTTAAACTTTAAATCCAAATATTAAGCCGTTTGAAGTATAATCAACTTTCAAGATTTAAAAAAAGCCATCGCTGACTCAATTACTAGTCAGTATAACATCAAATTATTAGAATATTAGAATATGCTAATATAGATGCACACACTAATCAACTCGCCTACGAACCTATATAAGGCAACATACATAAAAAAACAACCCACCAATATTAAAAAAAATCTATTGATGTTCAGTAACAGCCATTTTTTCAAATCAATTTCAAAGTTTTACCTAATCCATTTTCAAGATTTAAAAAAAGCCCTTACTGACTTAATTAGTCGTGAACATAATATCACAATATTAGAATATTAGAATATATTAATATAGATACACACACTAATTAACTCGCCTACTCATCTATATAAGGCAACATATAAAAAAAACAACCCAAATATAAAAAAAATCTATCGACGTTCAGTAACAGCCATTTTTCAAATCAATTTAAAAATTTTACCTAATCCCTTTCCAGATAAAAAAAGCCCTCACCGACTTGAGTAATATTGGTGAACATAATATCAAATTATTATAATATTAGCAACTACTCATTTTTAAAAATGGCACCAACTGACATTAAGTTATTGTTTTTTAAAGTATAAAACATTTAATTTTTTTCAAAGAGCTACTCAAAATGAAACAATTGGCATGATTGAGCCGTCATTTTATAATTATTAATTGATTACCAATTAGCAATTATTAATTAAAATTGTTTTTTTGCCTTGGTCAAAAAATTTTGGCATAAAGACTGCTATACTTATAATTAAGTCAATATAAACGCTGCCAATGGAATATCACCTTAGGAAGCTAATACGTCATGAAACTAATTGGAGGATAAAATCATGAACATGAACATTTTAGGGCGAGAATTTATCACTGAGCAAATGCCAGAAGGTTGGGTTATCTGTGAAAGGTGGATAGATGGTGTACTTGATGTCATAGATAATAAACTATCTAATCGACAACATGCTCAAGTTAAGCTACAATATCTAAACGATTGCTTAATAAAAGATTGTCAAAGATTGGGAAAAAGTCCTGAACAATATTGGCAGGTTCATAATAATAGGGTACCCACTCAGGTTATTAATCGTTTATAATATGATTATTATTCCTATTTTAAATAAAGTACAGAAAAATGCAGCATCAATCAATATAGAAACCAAGTTTGTTCAAAAAACTTGGTTTCTTAAAGACGTTTGAAAAGAACTGTTCTAAACCCACTGAAGGAAATAACCCATGAAACTACATTACCTCAAATACTTAATAACCTTATTATCAATCACATTGCTCATGAGCAATGACACGTATGCAGAAACAAATCAAAAACAATCTGAATTAAAGATTTATCAAAATGACGTTTTTCAAGAAACCTTTCTATTGTTAGATATCAATAAACTTGACAAAGCTATTGGCAAAATCGACATAATAGATGAAGACGGTTATAAGCTCCGTTATCGCCAACGCGATTTAGAAGGTGTGATTGACTCTGTGACAAGACATACCCTTGATGAACATCATGGTGATGGTGAAGATTATCCCTTATGGCGAGAATACTTGCGTCGTCCACATCCCAGTTTACAGACATTAAGGCATTTTTTGGAGCAAGCCGCCCAAGAATTTGGAGTGCCAGTCACTATTCTTGAAGCCATCGCGCAAGTTGAAACTAACTGGACTCAAATTGGTCCCTCAATTGACCGAGGCTGGGGAATCATGCACCTGGTCCAAAATCACTATGCTGATACTTTGGGCGAAGCTGCAACCCGACTGAATCTTGATACCCAAGTTTTGAAAGATGATGCCCGGCAAAACATTCGGGGTGCCGCTGCCTTATTAGCCCACTATGCAGGTGATGATCCGTTGCCACGATTAGAAGATTGGTTTGAAGCGCTTAAACAATTCAGCGGTTTAGTCAATGATGAATTGCGTGAAATGCAAGCATTGCGATATTACGATATTATCAAAACCGGTTCACAGTCTCACACTTTATGGGGAGAAACACTTATCCTTGAAAGTCATCCCAACGTTTCATTAACACCTGAAAGAATCAATCGCGCTCGCAGAAGTTCCCGTTCTACTGATTATGCGCCGGCGATTTCTAACCTAACCACTTGCAACTATTCATCCAGGAGTAGTCGCACTATTGATACTTGGGTTAATCATTGGATTGGTACAGGGACTTATGCCGGGACCATTTCCTGGTTTCATAATTGTAACGCCAAAGTCAGTTCTCATTTCGTGATTCGTGCTTCAGACGGTGAAATCACTCAAATTGTTCAAGTCAAAAATATTGCTTGGCACGCCGGTGTTTGGGACTATAATAAACGTTCCATTGGGGTTGAGCATGAAGTCACGCTCGCTAATCCTGATACTTGGACGACTCAAATGCTTGAAGCTTCTGCCAACATGGCACGTTATTTTACTGACAAATATGGCATTCCAAGGACACATTCAACAACCCCAGGTATCCTGGGACATAATGAAATAAAAAGCACCGCTTGTCCCGGTACTTTCCCCTGGGATATTTGGATGAACTATCTCAACCAAGAGGAAAACTATGCTTGGCATGGCAATGGTTCTATCATTAGCTATCATGGTCGTCTCCTTCCTAAAAATGCGGGTGCTGATTGGCCTTATGGCATCACAAAAGATGTGGTTCAACTTCATCCCTCTGATGATAAACCCGTGGGTTTTTTCCAATGGCAAATTAACGAGGACGGGTGTAGTCGGCTGATGCTTGATGCACCCTACTTACCACCTAACGAAAAGGAAGTTGATATTACCATGGGACGTTGGGATACCAGGGACCATGATATTACTTTCTCTAATATCACTTTACCTTTTATATTAGGGGAAACTAACACTCCTTTCACTTTGTCAAACGAAAATTGGTTTGTCGTTAAAGTCGCTTTCAACAATTCCTTAAAACAAAAAACACGATTAGGGGCAATTTGTACGGACGCTCTTCCCACCACTGCCAGTTATAATCCAGGTGGAGACAATGCCCTTATTATGAAGGACGGCTACAAATGGAATGGCAACGCATCTGTTATCAGCCATCTATTCCGCCATTTACGTGATCAAGTAGTGGATAGTCTTGATTGGCCTTATGGTGCTTTTCGCGATATCATCCTCGTTGCACCATCAGAAGAAAAGCCAATGGTCTTTTTCCAATGGCAAAGTGATGCAATTTGCCCTCAATTAATATTAGATGCCCCGGACTTAATAAGCGATTTAGAAAGACAAGTAGATGTTCAAGTTAAAGCGTGGGATGTTCCTAATGATGAGGCAGTAGTGTATAATGATAAAACATTGCCCTTAACTATCGATAGCACTAATCCCAAAGATGGCAGTTGGAATGTCATCCAAATTAAATTTCGCCATGCGATCAGTGAAAGCGTTTCGATTGAAGCAATTTGTCCGCTGCTATAGATTTTAAATATTTTCACAGGGCGAACACGTCAGTTCGCCCTTACAAACGTAAACGTAAGGGTAGACCACCGCAACTGCCCTTTAAAAAGGTGAAAAAAAAGTTTGACTTATTGGTAACTATTTAGTATAATATTTTTGAATTTAAGTAAAAAGAAGCCAAGACTCGTAAAAACCGACGGCTGATTTTCAACGTTAGGATTTAGGAATAAATCATGAATATTAAAACAGAAAAGGTTCAGAGTATTGGTAACGTCTTTGTGGACATATTTCATTATCTAGCACTGTTTATTATCGGTGCAACGGTAGTATGGTCTGCAGGTCACGAGTATCTAGAGATGATGGAAAAAGGATATGCCGCATTAAAAGATATACTTTTACTTTTTATATATCTTGAACTGGGTGCAATGATCGGCATTTACTTTAAAACACACAGATTGCCTGTACAGTTCCTGATATTTATTGCCATTACTGCCCTTTCGAGGCATTTGGTAATTGACGTGCAGCAAGTCTCAGATAATTTTCATCTCTATTTGCTACTAAGTATCTCAGGAGCGATCGTTTTGCTTAGTGGGGCACTTTTTATTCTAACATTTACCGCTAATAAATACGGTCGCCCAGAAGATGACATTCATTGAGGCAAAAAGCAAGCGTAGAGTGTATAAGCGATAGTGTTACAACGACGACCCTGTCGCCGCCCTTTTCAGATAAATAAATTCACACTCTAAACCTGACAGGTCTCGAATACCTGTCATGTTTTTGGAAGTTATTTATCTGAACATCTATATGTTATAAAAATGGTAACTACTCATTCCAGCATGTTAGAAATACTATTTTTTCAAAAAATAGTTGTGCTCAACCCACCATTTCGTTATTTTTACTTTGTGTTGTTTATAGATGAATATGGGATTGTGGTGAGTGCAAATTCTACCTGCCCTACATTTGATTCAACTAGAACGATGGGAACGAGAAAATTTAATGGCTAAAATTAAGAACCCACATCCTGATAATTTCAAATACAACAACAAACCTAACAAGGTGCTGAAGCCTTTGTTGCAAAAATTGGCGGCTTAGTAGCTTGCGCGTTATGTTATCGGGGGGAGTAACATTGAGCTGGGAACAAGATATAAAAAGAGTGTTTCCAAACTGGCAAACAGAAAAGGGAATTGATGAATTCAATTTAACAAAAAAAGCACTAAAAATCAAACAAACTGTTAAGGGAAAAGTTATAGTTCGCGCACAATTTAACGAGCTGAAATTGGATTAACCCAAATTGACAATTTCTGGAATCAAGAGAAACAACATAACAAGGCTAATTAAGCCAACGCAAAAAACCATGCGGCTGATTAGTAATCTGGGTTGAAGCTTCGCTATAACCTACCATAGCAAAGTTATAAAAACGTTTTTTATCGATCATAAAATAATTATGCCATACAGTAAATTTGAATCAATTGAAGAAGTCGCTGGAAAATTCGACATTGAAGTTGTAGATAAGGGCATAATTGACATGCTAGATATTGAAATACCAGATTATCCTTTCTCTGAAATTACAAAACGACTTAATGAGAGTATGAGTTTTATCAACGAAGTGACTATCTGCGAGGATATTATTAAGCCTATTTTAACTCAGATAAGTGCAAAATATAAATCGCTCTATATATGGTCACACGTAGCCTACAATGTAGACAAGGATAAAGACTTAGTTGGTGAACCAGATTATCTAATTGCCATTAGAACAAAACATGGCGGAATGGGGATACCACCACTTTGTGTTCTGTGCGCCAAGAAAGAAAATTGGGAAGAAGGTTGGGCTCAGACCTTGGCGGAAATGTATGCCGCTTCTATTCAGGGAGCAAAGGCCTGTTATGGTGTTGTTACTACAGGGGACGTTTGGATGTTTGGTAAATTAGAGAATAATATCTTCACTAAAGATCCTGTTAAAATATCAGCTACAAGAGAATTACAAGTGGTGTTTAATGTATTGAATTGGGTATTCGACAAGGCAAATGCGAGTTTGTAGGTTGTAGTGAAAACGGCGGATTTGGCAGTCGCTGATGGCCATTTTTTCATCTTATCATATATGGCATTTTTCAAATTAGCATCTGATAAGTTAGAACCCAATTTAGCTCCCCTCAAATCTGCACTGCTTAAATCAGCACCCGTCAAGTTATAATCTGTCAAATTAGCACCTATCAAATTAGCATTTGTCAAATCTGTATCCATCAAGTAGGCATCTCTTGGTTTTTTGCCCCAATATTTATGGAAACCGGATAATCCTTGATAACCTTTAGGAGGTTGCAGTTTATCTAAAAACTCACCAAACTTAAATGTTTCTTGCCTCATATTTTGTTATCTAATTCATTAGAAATCCGAGTTTTTGGAAAAATCGGATTTCTAATAGCCACTTTTGGTATTCGATGTTTCCACTTTTTCTATGAAAAATTTGTACTTGTTACAAAGAGAATTCGTTAAACCACGCCGTATCACTCGCTCGACAATAGCGAAATCCTTGAGGTGGGTGAAAAAATTGCTCCTTTAAAATATCAAGACTAATCGGTTTATCTAATTGTTGAACATCTTGAACTTTAAAAAAAATACCCACGCCAACAGATACACCATCATAATAGTTATCAAATTCTTGACGTGTTATACCGGCTTTTTTTCGTACCATCCGCCATAAATCTTTTAACGGTTTCTCAATAATTTTATCAACCTTAAATGCACCTGTAAGTGCTTGCACCGGAGAGGAGACATAAAGTAACACTAAGTCTCCTTCTTCTAAAAGTTTTGGACGAATCCTGCGGAGTTCAACCGTTTTAGTCCGTTCAAATATTTTATCGGCGTATTTAGGGCGAACTGATAAAAGTATGTTGCTGGACATAAAAATCACATTTTTATTGGAACACTCTTATGGGGCGCATTCCCATTTTCACGGTAACTGAAAAAATAATACGGAATCAAGATGAATGCACACTTTTTCCTCAATAAGCTGTTTTGCCCTTTTTAATTTCCATGATTCAAAAAAATCTGATTTATCAACCAAAACAAGGAACAATCTGTTCGAGGCATCAAAACGTCTAATATTTCTTTTCTTTTTCCTTTAATATCAGCAATCAGGTTTTTGGCTTAAATCAATCGTAAAGTGTATTTGCTTTATTGTAGCTTAAACTCATTATGCTTCCTTATTCGGATATTCAGAATAGACAGCCCGGCGCCAATAACCAATTACCCAACTACCGACTTCAATTTTATCTGTCACCGCACCCTTGGTTTTTCCTCGCTTCGAGACAGCAAATACCATTTTTGACATTTGCCCGATTGAGGCAGTTAATATCATTCTGATAGCACGACTCAGGTTGTCATCATATTTGCTAGATAATTCCCATATGAGATCAATCAATTTCAAGGCTCTTGAACTGAACAAATCTGATAATTTAAGCGATTTTTGGTATTAATTCTGGAATTATCAAAAAATTTGGGTTGTTGTTTAGGTTCATAAAACTTTGGATAAACAATATTTTTTATATCGCGCTCAGTCGGAAAAATTTCAAATTTTTTTCTGCCTTCTTTGATCCAGACTTTAGATAACTCTTCCTGATTCCAAAGATAATGACTTGCATTCTTACCATTTGATAAACCATATAGAACACTTATTTCATCTTTTAGCGATAAATAGATCTCAGAGATAGCCTTTTTTAATTCATTTTGTTTGGGCGGAATCAGATATAACTTTGTCAGTTCAATACTTAAAGGGTTAATATCAAAACCGATAAATTTTCTATTTAGAGCAATACATTTTATAGCAACTAAGCCTGAACCCAAAAAGGGTTCTAAAACCACATCATTTTTATCGGTTAAATGGGTAATAAGAAATTCCCAGGCTTCTATTGGTTTCTTGCCCCAATATTTATGGAAACCGGATAACCCTTGATAACCTTTAGGAGGTTGCGGTTTATCTAAAAACTCGCTAAACTTAAATGTTTCTTGTTTCATATCTTGTTATCTAATTCATTATAAATCCGATTTTTTTCCAAAAATCGGATTTCAGCCTTTTTCCATTATTTCCCTTGCAAAACACATTGATACCAATAACTGCTTAAACGCCATTGTGAAGATAAATGGGCTATGGGGCGTAATGGCACCGGTAAAGATTCAATATCCAAATAAATGTTCAAATAAACCCAATAAGTTTCATCCTGTTTTATCACCCGTTTATCTAGCAAAGGAAAACCTTCTAATTTCCCGATATAAGCCAGAAGGGCATTCAAATAGCTAAAAGTTTCTTGTTTGCCCGTATTCAGATATTCAAGCACATATTGCTGACGAAGCGCATAATATTTCAATTTATAGCATTGTTTCAGGGTAGCTATTCTTTCATCCCACAAATACCATCTTTCACGTTCAATCAAAACGGTGAGTATTAAATTCAGTGCAATTCCATTTTGTAGGGCATCAATCGTTACCTCAGTCAAATTATAATTAAGTTTAGCATCTAGTAGATACATCTCATCAACTAAACGTGTTTTTGCATCACTTATTGAAAAATTGGCAAAAGCA
>QNES01000123.1 GCA_003645255.1 Gammaproteobacteria bacterium | reverse complement strand
TAGCGACGATGGTTGTGGTATTCCCCCAGAAAATCTGGATAAAATATTTGAGCCGTTTTTTACAACAGCTCGCATTCAAGGTGGTACCGGTTTAGGGCTACATATCGTTTTTAATTTGGTGACACAGAAATTGCAAGGAACGATTAATGTTCAAAGTGAAATTGGGGTTGGTACAACGTTTATTTTGAATTTTCCATTATAACCATTTTAGAAATCCCATTTTTTGGAAAAATGGGATTTATGCCTTTTTTAAATTATTATGCTTTCAAAACAATCGCTTACCCGATCTACCATTCTTAAAATGGGGATATGGATAACCCTGGTCATTATTACTATGACTATTGTCAATTATTGGCGCATCATGTCTAATTTAGAATTACAAATTGTCGAACAATTGGATGCATACATTACTGATCAGGTACATCATGAAAGTAGTCTGTTTACCTTATCAGAAGAAGATCATGTCATTTTTAAGCAAGAATTTCTTTTTAGGCTCAAACAAATGGGAAATGAGGTGCCAAGGGAAAGATTTCATAAAATTTTTCAGGCTCAAGAAGATGGCACTGTTAGAATGCACCCACATTTTTTTCATGGTTTCCAGCAACACAATAGTACTGCTATTATTAAAAGCTTGACGGGTTTTATTGGTCAAAATATTACCATCACTGATGACATGATCCGGCGTATCGTCATTATTTTTGATATGCTCACGACTTTTGGTCCGGCTTGGACTGCATGGCAAGATCGCTTTCCAAATTTCTACGTTAACTTGCCAGAAAATATATCTTTAACTTACTATCCGAACACAGCATGGGGATTGGAAGTGCCCGCGGATTTTGATGACAGAGAAGAATTCTGGTTTCTCATTGCTGAAAAAAAACATCACCCCACGCGAGAAGCACTTTGGACCAGTGTTTATTATGATGCTATTGCCGAAGATTGGATGGTATCTTATGTGACACCCGTTGATGTCAATGGTCAACACCTTATCACCATTGGGCATGATATTTTGTTGAATGAATTATTTGAACGCACTATCAATGTTCATCTTGAAGGTGCTCATAATATTATTTTCCGTGAAGATGGGCGCCTTATCGTTCATCCCGATAAAATGGATGAAATTCGGGAGAAGGGCGGTAAAATAGATATTCCTAACACGGGCGACCCACATTTAATCCATATTTTTCAACAAGTTACAAGTATTAAGCCTGGAGAAGTGGTGATTAATGATACTGAATATGATGAATATCTTGCTTTCACTAAGATTAAGGGTCCAGATTGGTATTTTGTCACTGTCTATCCCAAATCACAGCTTGCTCATTTCGCATTTAACACTGCCCGTTTTATTTTAATTGTAAGCGTTATCTCATTATTTGTTGAAATGACTATATTATTGTTAGTTTTACGGTGGCAAGTCACCCTGCCTTTGCAAAATTTTTTAAGTGCAACGAAGCAAATTGCTGCCGGAGATTTTAATATTGAGGCAACGCAGCACTTACCGTTGAGCCGTTGTGATGAAATTGGCGAACTTGCTCAATCATTTAATAGTATGGCAGGGCAATTACAAACTTCATTTGATACCTTAGATACTAAAGTAATTGAAAGAACTGCCCAATTAGATGATAAAATCGCAGAATTAACTCAAACTCGCAAAGAATTAGTCGAATCTGAAAAAATGGCTTCATTAGGTGGATTAGTTGCTGGAATTGCTCACGAAATTAATACACCAATTGGTATTGGTGTCACTGCGGCATCTACCTTAGCTGATCGAACTACTGAAGCGGCAACGGCTTATGACAATAAGCAATTAAAGGGTTCTGCCCTCAAAGCCTATTTTAACATAGCTCAAAGTAGTAGCAACCTGGTTTTAAACAACTTAAACCGGGCAAATGATTTGATACAAAGTTTTAAACAAGTGGCAGTTAATCAAAGCAATTTGGATAAACGTTCTTTTGCTGTGAAAAAATATATCAAGGATACCTTGATTGGCTTAAAACCACATCTGAAAAAAACGCCACATCAAATCACGGTTCACGGTGATGAGCAAATTGAAATAAATAGTTATCCCGGCGCGTTTTCACAAATTGTGACTAATCTCGTGATGAACTCGGTGCGCCATGCTTATCCTTCAGGAAAAACTGGAAACTTGCGTTTTGAAGTCAAATTGGATTCAGAACATTTAATAATAGAATATAATGATGATGGTTGTGGTATTCCCCCGGAAAATCTGGCTAAAATATTTGAGCCATTTTTTACGACCGCTCGTGCTCAAGGTGGCACCGGTTTAGGGCTACATATCGTTTTTAATTTGGTGACACAAAAATTAAATGGTACAATTAATGTTCAAAGTGAAGTTGGAGTTGGTACAACGTTTATTCTGAATTTGCCATTATAACCATTTTAGAAATACTATTTTTTAGAAAAATGGTATTTCTGCCCTTTTAAAATTATGATAAATATTCCAAATTACCAAATCACCCAACAAATATACGAAAGTGCTAACTCATTAGTCTATCGTGCTTTGCGTAATAAGGATAACCAAGCGGTTATCCTAAAAGTCTTAAAAGAAGACTATCCAACGCCCGAAGAATTAACCCGCTATCGACAAGAATATGATATCACACGCCGTTTAGCAGATTTAGATGGTGTTGTCAAGGCTTATAGTCTCGAAAAACACCAAAATACGCTGGTGATATGCCTGGAAAATTTTGGGGCTAAGTCCCTGAAAATGTGGCTAGAAGAAGGGCGCAGATTTAATCTGGATGAATTACTAACACTTGCCATCCATGCCACCGAAATTTTAGGGCAAATCCATAGGCAAAATATTACCCATAAGGATATTAATCCCGCCAACCTGGTTTTCAACCCAACAACTGGGGTGCTGAAAATTATCGATTTTGGGATTTCTACCCAATTCTCAAAACAACACCTGACGCTGAAAAATCCCGATGTGTTAGAAGGCACATTAGCGTATATGTCTCCGGAACAAACAGGGCGTATGAATCGTGCTTTGGATTATCACAGCGATTTTTATTCCCTCGGCGTGACATTTTACGAATTATTTACCGGCAAGCTGCCCTTTGAATCGAAAGATGCAATGGAATTAGTGCATTGCCATATCGCAAAACAGCCTGTACCACCTAATCAAATTAATCCAGAATTGCCAATAGCTATTTCTAATATTATCATCAAATTATTAGAAAAAACGGCTGAGGCACGTTATCAAAGTGCTTATGGTATTAAAGCTGATTTAGAAAAACTCCAAGAAAACCTGCCAGGTCTTCAAGACCTGGCAGGTTTGGACTTTGAACTAGCCCAACACGACATTTCAGATCGTTTTCAAATTCCTCAAAAACTTTATGGGCGCGAATCTGAAATAGACACTTTACGATCTACTTTTGAACGGGTGGCTTCTGGAAAAGCTGAAATTATGCTAGTTGCAGGCTATTCTGGTATTGGTAAATCGGTATTGGTAAAAGAGATTTATAAATCGCTTACCGAAAAACAGGGCTATTTCATTTCGGGTAAATTTGACCAATTCCAGTGCAATATTCCCTATAGTGCCGTTATCAATGCTTTTAAAGAATTAGCACAACAATTGCTTACCGAAACTGAGGCTCAATTAGCCCAATGGAAGAAAAAATTATTAACAGCCCTTGGTCCTAATGGGCAAGTCATTATTAATGTTCTTCCCGAAATCGAACTGATTATCGGCAAGCAACCCTCAGTGCCGCAATTAGGACCATCGGAGTCTCAAAATCGCTTCAACTTGGTTTTTCAAAACTTTATGCGGGTGTTTTGTCAACCAGAACATCCATTGGTCATTTTTTTGGATGATTTGCAATGGGTAGATTCGGCAACGCTGAAATTATTAGAATTAGTCACGACAGATAGGGATAACACCGCCCTCTTTTTAATCGGTGCTTATCGGGATAACGAAGTTGATCAGACTCATCCCTTAATTATGACGCTTAATAACCTCCGCAGTGTCACTATTAATCAGATCACCTTAAAGCCCTTGGCTTTTGAACATATTAACCAATTGATTACTGAGAGTTTGCGCCAAAACGCGGTTGGCTCGTTGACGGATTTAGTCATACGTAAAACGGGTGGAAATCCGTTTTTTGTCAATCAGTTTTTACATACCTTGTATGAAGAAGAATTGCTCACGTTTCAAACCTCCGAGGTTTCCAAAACCTCGGATGTTTTAGCATTTGGATGGAAATGGGATATTAACCAAATTGAAACTCTCAACATCACTGATAATGTCGTGGATTTAATGATTGGCAAATTAAAAAAATTGCCCGAATCTGCTCAACACGTTTTACGCCTAGCAGCCTGTGTGGGCAATCGTTTCGATTTGGATACTTTGTCTGTCATTTATGAAAAATCTGTTATTGATACTTTTGCCGATTTAATGCCAGTTTTAATAGATGGCTTAATCTTGCCCTTATCAGAACTAGAAATGACAGGTAATGAAATTCACAACTCACATTTCATAATTCACCATTTACAATACCTACATGATCGCGTTCAACAAGCCGCTTATGCCCTAATTGATAATGAACAGAAACAAGTGGTGCATTTACAAATCGGTCGTTTGCTCTTTCAGGAGATTAACAAGAATAGTCTTCAAGAGAGGCTTTTTGAAATAACCGATCACTTTAATGTTGCTAGTGAATTTCTTAAAGATGATCATGAGAAAATAAAAGTCGCTGGATTAAATCTGATCGCCGGTGACAAAGCCATTTCTGCAATGGCAGGCTCTGCTGCTGTACAGTACTTTCAAATTGGGCTTTCACTGTTACCAAAAAATAGTTGGGAAGAACATTATTCCTTAGCACTAAACCTGACTTGCGGACTCATCGAATCCTCCTTTTTAACAACTTCTTATCAAAAAGCTGAAAAACTCTGCAATGTTGCTCTGCATCAAGCACAAAGTGCTCTTGACAAAGCAAGGATATATTCCTTAATGTGCTATAATTTCACGCTTGAAAACAAAATGGAAAAGACCCTGACTACGGGTTTGGAAGCGTTGAAAATTCTCAATATTCCCTTAGTAGAAAATCCGCCTGAAATCATCAACTTTGAGCAAATGCGCGATCTTCCTGAAATGAAGAATCCCGATAGATTGGCTGCCATGTCTATTTTAGTGAGTATTATTTCTTGCGCCTTAGTTACTCAGTCCCCGCTCATGATGCCGCTTATCTATACGATGGTGAATCTCAGTGCCAAACATGGCAACTGTAGCAAAGCCCCATTCGGCTATGTTTGGTATGGTTGCGCCCTTTGCTGGAGCCGGACCGATATCGGACTCGGCTATCGCTTTGGTCGTCTGGCTATCGATGTCATGGAAAAATTCAAGCCTTGTGAAGTTGAAACAACGGTTCTCCATCAATTCAATTCATTTATCCGCCACTGGTGTGAGCATGAGCGATTTTCCATAAACGAATTTCCACACATCGTCCAAGTTGGCAAAGAAACAGGTGACATCGAATACGGAACTTACGTCGCTGTCAATTACGTTGCCAATTTGCTTTTAGTTGGTGAACCCCTTGCCAGTACTCAAGAAAAGCAACGACCTTATCTTGACTGGGTTGCCAGTACCCGATTTTCATTCTCCCTGACTTATGCTAATATATGGGCACAAACGACCCAATGTCTAATGAATCAAGGCGATAGCTGCTCGATACTTCAAGGCGATTTCATGGATGAAAACAAAATGATTCCAGAAATGCAGAAAACTAAAAATAATCTCAATCTCTTTGCAATCTATGCAGCCAAAGCCATGTTATCCTATTTCAATGCTCGTTTCCATGAAAGTGCCGCTTTTGCTAAGGAAACTGAACAGTATGAGGCAGCTATTGGCGGTTTATTGCCAGTCACCCAGCCGCCTTTTTATGGTGCGCTCGCCCTATTGAAAATCACATCCGAGAATGCCATCGTGGAACAGGATGGCAATAAAATCCTTGAAACTTATGAAGAAAAATGGCGACTTTGGAGTGAACAAGGTCATAAGAACTTTCAGCATAAGTACGATTTGATAAAAGCTGAAAAAGCACGGGTTTTCGGACAAAATTGGGAAGCTGCTGCGCTATACGAAAAAAGTATTGCAGGTGCCAAAGAAAATGAATATCTTCATGAAGAAGCCCTTGCTTATGAACTCGCCGCCGAATTTTATTTAGGGCGTGGCATGGAAAAGATTGCCCAAACCTACATGAAAGATGCCCACTATCGCTATCAACAATGGGGCGCGTTAGCAAAAGTAGATGATTTAGAAACGAGGTATCCACAATGGTTAATTCAAAAAACGCCTTCACCCCGAATAACAACCAATAGCACCATTTTAGCAACCAGAATGGCTTCCATTTCGACAACTGGCAGTTCAGAATGGCTAGATTTGAGCAGTGTCACAAAAGCTTCTCAAACTCTGGCTGGAGAAATCGTGTTGAGCCGGTTGTTAGAAAAAATGATGCACCTTGTCATTGAAAACGCCGGAGCGGAAAAGGGGTTTTTGCTATTACCCAAAAACGATAGCTGGTTTATCGAAGCACAAGGGCTTATGGATGATGAAGTTGTTGTTTTGCAATCGCTAGATATTGAAACCAGTGAATTGGTACCTAAAAAAATTATTCACTATGTGGCTCGTACTCAAGAAAATGTGATTTTGCACAATGCGACACAAGATGGTAACTTTACCCAATTTCCGTATATTGTTAAAAACCGCCCCAAATCGGTGTTATGTGCGCCGCTTGTCAATCAAGGGCAATTGACAGGTATCTTGTATTTAGAAAACAATTTGACAACGGGGGCATTTACGCCAAAAAGGTTAGAAGTATTAAACCTATTATCCTCGCAAATCGCTATTTCTATTGAAAACTCTTTGTTATACAATAACTTAGAACGAAAAGTCGCAGAGCGTACCCAAGAATTATCTGATACTCTTGAGCATCTCAAAACGACTCAAGCTCAATTAGTCGAATCTGAAAAAATGGCTTCATTAGGTGGATTAGTCGCGGGGATTGCCCACGAAATTAACACACCAATTGGTATTGGTGTCACTGCGGCTTCAACTTTAGCAGATCGAACTATTGATACGGCAATGGCTTATGCTAATAAGCAACTAAAGGCTTCCGCTCTAAAAGCCTATTTTAACATGGCTCAAACCAGTAGCAATTTGGTTTTAAACAACTTAAATAGGGCAGCGGAATTGATACAAAGTTTTAAACAAGTGGCGGTTGATCAAAGCAATTTGGATAAACGTTCTTTTGCGGTGAAAAAATATATCCAGGATACCTTGATTAGCTTAAAACCGCATCTGAAAAAAACGTTGCATCAAATCACGGTTCACGGAGATGAGCAGATTAAAATAAATAGTTATCCCGGCGCGTTTTCACAAATCCTGACTAATCTTGTGATGAACTCACTGCGCCATGCTTATCCTTCAGGAAAAGCGGGAAACTTACGTTTTGAAGTCAAATTGAATTCAGAACATTTAATAATAGAATATAGCGACGATGGTTATGGTATTCCCCAGGGAAATCTAGAAAAAATATTTGAGCCGTTTTTTACAACAGCTCGCAACCAGGGTGGTACCGGTTTAGGGCTACATATTGTTTTTAATTTGGTGACGCAAAAATTAAATGGTACAATTAATGTTCAAAGTGAAATTGGGCTTGGTACTATGTTTATTTTGAATTTGCCATTATAATTATTAGACATGATACCGATTTAATTTAAGTACTTGATTTTATTGATTTTATCAAAATAGAAATTTCGAATAAATCAATGAGTTATACTGCAAACGGCTATATGATTATAACTTTTTAGGGAGCTAAAAATCATAAGTCTTTAAAACTTATGATTTTTGAAAAGTTTAATTTTTAGCCGTGCGAAGTATACATTAAATCTGTATAATGTCTATAGCATTTTTTTATAGCGAAGTATATCTCTTGTTTAGATATCCGATTTTTAAAAAATCGTATTTCTTTTCATTCAAATCAACAATAAGGGGATAAAAAATGTCAAATCCACCTAAAAATGGTGATTTGAGTTTGATGTTGGAAGATGATTTGCTCTTATTAGATGAAGATGAAGCTGATGAAGCCGTAATAGAGCTATCTAAAAAATGGGATGATAACAAACAAGTACCCGTTATCAATCCAAAGGAACCTTGGAAAGTGATGATTGTGGATGACGAACAGGAAATTCACGATGTCACACAAATCGCACTAGACGGATTTATTTTTCATAATAAACCGATTAGCTTTATTTCAGCCTATTCTGGTGAAGAAGCGAAATTGTTACTGAAAGAACATCCAGATATTTCCGTTATTTTTTTAGATGTGGTAATGGAAGAAAATGATACAGGTTTGCAGGTGGTGAAGTATATTCGTGACACTCTGCACAATTATCTTGTACGAATCATTCTCCGCACTGGGCAACCGGGTGAAGCACCGGAAGAAAAAACTATCATCAATTATGACATCAATGATTACAAGCATAAGGCTGAATTGACGCGGCGCAAATTGTTTGTCACAACGATTGCGGGCTTAAGAGCCTATTATGACTTAATGCTCATAGAGATAAATAAAGCTGCCCTGAAACAAACTTTAGAAGCAGTACCAGTGGGAATATGTGTATTAGAGGCGCAATCCGTCAAACCAACTTATATCAATCAAAAAGCGCATGAAATTTTTGGTAATCGGCTTGAGCAAAATATCACGGCTAAAAATATGGCAGAGGTTTATCAATTCTATGTTGCTGACACCTCCAAAACGTATCCTTATGAAGAGTTACCTATGGTTTGCGCTTTGCATGGAAAAACCAGCCATGTTGATAATCTTGAAATTCATCAAGACGAACGAAATATTCCCATTGAAAGTTGGGGTACGCCCATTTATGATAACGACGGCAAGGTGATTTATAGCCTGACAGCGTTTCAAAATATTACTGAACGCAAACAAGCAGAAGCTGTTAAAATTCGACTGATTCAAGAGCGTGAAGCCAAAAATGTGGCACTTCGTTATAGCAAAGAAATCGAAGCCAAAAACATTGATTTGGTTAAATTGAACCAAGATAAAAATGAATTTCTTGGCATTGCCGCCCATGATTTGAAAAATCCGCTTTCGGTAATTAAAGGTTATGCTGAAGAAATTGAAGAATATTGTCATGAAATGTCAAAAGAAGAAATCGTAGAATTGTCAGGTTTAATTAGAGAAGCTTCGGCAAAAATGTCTACTTTGATTATGAATTTATTAGATGTCAATCAAATTGAATCTGGTAACATTAGATTGAATTTTACTCATGTCGATATTTTGCCAATTGTCGAAAGTATAGCTCAAGATTACGCGAAAAGAGCTAAAAAGAAAGATATTAATCTATATTTTTCGTATGATGGAAATGATTTTCAGGCTTATGTAGATGCCAATGCTGTTGGGCAAGTTTTGGATAATATCATTTCCAATGCGGTTAAATACTCACCTTTGGGCAAAAATGTTTATGTCAATTTAAGTGCCACTGAAGGTAATATTCGTTGTGAAATGAAAAACGATGGTGAAGGTTTAAGTGAAGCTGATCAGAAAAAATTATTTGGTAAATTTAATCGTTTAAGTACAAAGCCAACGGGTGGTGAACATTCTACTGGTTTAGGTTTATTCATTGTCAAAAAATTAGTCGAAGCGATGAATGCCGAAATTTGGTGTGAAAGCGAATTAGGCAAAGGGGCAACTTTTGTTGTCGAATTTTCCCACTATAAATCTGATTTTTAAAAAATAGAATTTCTATACTGATCAACTCAACATTCGGAATAGTTAAAAGTTAAAAATGTGTGAGTAGCTGTAATTATTGGGATGGGCAACTACAAGGGGTTGCCCTTACAAATTGAAAAATAAATTGCGAGAAATACAATGTCATTTAATGAATATAAAACTTACTCATCGACTAAATTAGAAACTATTTTTAAGGTAAAAATAATAGCAGACGGAGAATTGTTTGCAGATTTAAAATCAAGCGGCAAGGATTACCCAAATTTACAGAATAGAGTGGATTTGATGGAATCACGCATCAGTATATCCACAGATGCCGGCAATGAAGCAACAAGAAGCAACCTTTTAGTGTCACATACCTTGTGGGAAGCTGTTGCGGATTATAATTTAGGTATCTTCTTTGAACCATCGCTAGAAATTAGTCGAGAAGAAACGCCTGATTTACCGCACTCATTAAATGGAAAATACGATTGCTGTTTGAATTTGAATAAGATTGACTTTGTATCACCTATACTATCAGTTGTTGAGGTCAAGCCAACGCAAATTGCTTATGGTTTGGGTCAGTGTTTAGCTGAAATGTATGCGACGTTAAAAAAATTTAAGCAAAATCAAGTGTACGGTGTCATAACAGATGGTGAAGTGTGGAAATTCCTTTTATTAGAAAATTCTGTGCTAACTGTCGATAAAAAAGGTTACTATATTAGCAATGTACGAGATATTATTGATAGAGTTGGTTATATTGCAGAAAGATTTAGAAAGTTGTGATAAAGAATGTGCATCAAATAACTAGGGCGAACACTTATGTTCGCCCCTACATTTTTAAATAGGGCGGGATAGGTTCATGTTGTTTTCGTACCAAAATTAAATTTTAAAGTAGGACTTAATGGTACTCAAAACCTGGGTCGTCAGATTATCTTCCGTTTGCTCTACCTCATTATCTGCTAGAATCATAGATTCCATGGCTTGTGATAAATGCAGACGACGTTCTGCAACAATCTTACTGAATGCTTCAACCAAATCAGGTTTTTTTCTCAAAAGTGGAAAAATATCGTATTTTGAAATTTCATAGAGAATCGTATCAGTTTCTGCAACCACTGTCGCAGCACGAGCTTGCCCAGTAAATAGAGATATTTCACCAAAAAATTGTCCCGCAAAAATTTGTGCAATTTTAAGTTTATGCTTATCAGTATCATCTACATCATTATATATATTTAACATTCCTTCGGCGACGATAAACATTGTTTCGCCCGGTTCACCTTCTTTAACAACAATATCACCTGTTTTATAAAATACCTGTTGTAAATAAATAGCCAATTGATTTACTTCTTCTGTATCCAAAGGACTAAACAATGAAACGCCTTTTAGCAATTTAACACGATATTCTACAGAATCTTCAAGGTGACGGGTAGAACTATCCGTAAAAAGTTCCGCATGTTGCAAATGTTCAATGATACTTTTTGCAACCAGATGACGAGCCGGTTCTGCTGCCGTATCACCTCTTATCCAAAACCAGATCAGGTATTCAATTCCATAAGACTTAGTATCATGAACCATGATTTCAGGTTCTGGCTCTTCTAATAAGTTATTTTTTCCCAGCACCGCTTTGGTAGCAGCCGATAAGACACGGATGGCGCGTTCCGGCGGAATCGCAAACTCTAACGCGAATGTCAGTGCTAAACGGCTTGGTAAAGTGGGTTTCATGTAGTTAGTCACCATGACTTCTCCCAGTCTCCGGTTGGGAATCACCACCTCATTATTTTCCCTGGTCATAATGCGTGTAGTACGCCAACTGATTTCAAGCACACAACCATAAATATCAATTCTAGGTGATCGATTACTATGGACTCGAATCCAATCACCTATTTTATAGGGCCTATCTACATTAATGGCGGTACCGGTAAAAGCGTCTAAAATGATACTTTGTAGGGCAAAACCTAAAATAATGCCGATAATACCGGAGGTAGCCCAAATACCGGTAACCGGTTGTTTAAATACCGTACTAATAACAAATACAATTACAATGAAAAAAATTATCACGGTAACTAAGTCTTTTATGAGTTTCGGCACTGCTTTTTTATTAGCCGCTAATCTGTCCCAAATAAAAACCCTAATTAATCGGTTAATAAACCAAGCAAAAGATAGCCAAAGAGCGGCTTCAAATAGCTGGCTTAATAGGGTATATAATTGACTAGACTTTTCAACGTTAAGATAGTTTATTAAGTGTTCAGTTAAAAAACTCAGAGCTAAAATGAAAATTAATAATAGAATTGGCAATAATAATGGTTTAGTCATTTTTTTGATTCTTTTTTATCAAGCTTCAAAGTCTAACACCGTCTGAATATGCTAGATTGGCTCAAGGGCAGACACTTATGTCTGCCCCTACAAAACATTGAAAAACAATTGGTAACGGAAAAAACGGAAAAAATGTTAGCAGAACATTTCCCAAAGTTAGTCAATCCACTCCAATATACATCCAGCCGGTACGCTCGTTTTGGCGGATAGTCCACGTTGAACTTTCTTCTTGCTTTTGGCGGCTGCTTGGTGGCTTGTTGTCTTTTTTGGTGTTGTCTTCTTTTCTGCTTGAGTCATTTTTAATACCTCATATTTACTCAGTTATAAAACAAATGGAGTCTTTGAAAAAATCAGGTAAAAACTAAAATAATATAAACTCCAATTATTAAAAATATAAGCGTCAGAAATGCTTTGAATGAGTGACTGCTTATGTTTGATGTCACCCATGAAAAACATTGTAACACGAAAAAAGAAGAAAGCAACCCAGCAACTCAAATGGACACTCAGTAGATTATAAAAATATATGAAAACCTTATATCCTGATATTGAACCTTATGCCACTCATCAGATTGCCGTTAAAAAACCGCATGTCTTGATGGTGGAAGAGTGTGGCAACCCTGATGGTATTCCAGTCGTTTTTTTACATGGTGGACCAGGGTCACATTGTAAACCGTACCACCGTTGTTTTTTTAATCCCAATTTTTATCGGGTGATATTGTTTGATCAACGTGGGGCGGGACGTTCTACGCCAAATGGCTGTTTGCAAGATAATACGACTTGGGATTTGTTGGCTGATATGGAAGTCATTAGAAAACAGTTAAATATTAAAAGCTGGGTTATTTTTGGTGGTTCCTGGGGTTCCACTTTGGGGCTATTATATGCCCAACAGCACCCTGAATCGGTGTTAGCTCTGATTTTACGAGGGATTTTTTTAGCAAGGGAATGTGATCTCGGTTGGTTTTATCAAGAAGGGGGCGTAAAACGCTTGTTTCCTCAACAATGGGAATTTTTTGCACAGGGCTTATCAGAACAAGAACGGGAAAATCCATTGGCAGCTTATTATGAACAGTTGACCGGTAATGATACTCATCAGGCCCTTATGGCTGCCCTAGCCTGGTCAAATTGGGCTGGTTGTATTGTTAGCCATGGACAATTTGCTGCCCTGACAGAACCATCAAAAGATATTCTCAACGAAGCCCGTATTGAATGTCAATATATGTATAATCGTTGTTTTATTGAAGAAAATCAATTATTACGGGATATCGACAAAGTGGCTAATCTCCAGGCGGTTCTTATTCATGGACAGCGTGATTTAGTTTGTCCTGCAGACAGTTCTTATCTCCTGGTACAAAATTGGCATGCGGCTCAATTAAAGATGATAGCGACCGGCGGGCATTTAGCCAGTGATGTACCAGAAATGCTTTCAGCTTTGGTAGAAGCAACTGATGGAATAGCAAAAATGCTGCCTGTCAGGTCTTGAAGACCTGACAGGTTTTTGGAAGTTATTTAAAAATCTCTATAAATGGACCTGATACCCATGCTAAAAGAAAAAAGGCTAAATGCAATACAAGATCAGCATATTCAACTCGCTCATGGTAATGGTGGGCGTTTGATGCGCGAGCTGATTGATAATTTGTTTGCTTATCACCTTGATAATCCATTATTAGATACCAATGTCGATGCTGCTTTGATGCCTATAGAT
>QNES01000122.1 GCA_003645255.1 Gammaproteobacteria bacterium | reverse complement strand
TTCAGTAATAAGAAAACTTGGATGGCTGATGAGAACACTCTCCATAAATTGATCGAATACCCCTGGGCTGAAAGTGCTCATATCTATTTGAAGACAATTGACGATGTGATTCCTGCATATACCGAGTTAACAAGTATGGGCTATGAGCCTTATGCAGAAATATTCAATTACCAATGGCTAATAGATACCCGTCATCTCGCACAATATGTGCTAATGGGATTAGTGGGTTTAGCAGCAATGATAGGCGGATTGATTATTATCAATAATATCTTGACTAGCATCAAGATTAGGCAAAAAGAAATCATTCTCTTTAAGTTATTAGGTATGAGAGATGGTGATGTCACCGCCATTTACCTCTGGAATACCATCATGGCAACGATTATTGGCACCCTATTAGGTTTTCTATTGGGAACTTTAGTCGTATCTGGTTTGGCAGAATGGGCTGCTACCTATTATGGAAATACGGATTTTGCCAGGATATTTGCCCCAACGACACCTTTCTTTTGGTGGATAATGCTAGGAGGTGTTATTTTAGCGATTTTAGCCGCCATTATTCCTGCTTACAAAGCGGGTAGATTAGATCCGATAAAGGGTTTTGAACATTGATTAGCATCTGATGACAGAAATACCCTTTTTTCAAAAAAGGGTATTTTTTTAATACCCAAAAAATGTAATAATCATAACGAATTATGTCAATAAAATTACCTTACGGCATTAGTAATTTGCTCAGTTATTTGGCAGTCGAATTGATACGACGACTAGAGAGAGTACTTTTGAAGAGTTTTTAAGGAATGTGGTTAGTGGCGTTCATCGCTTTCACTTCGCCAATGAAATTATGGCGTTTAATTTTGACCATTTTTCCGAGTTTGTCAGTCGCAATTGGAGAATTTGAAAAGTTGGGTAATTGTATTTGTCGGTGATAAGGCAATGGTGGTTGAGGAGGTTTAATAAAAAATAGGTTCAAAATGGTATTTCTTTATCATGAAAAGGTTTTTAAACAATGAATATTGCAAACAAGAGAACTTGTTCAATTTTATCGTTTTGTCTCCTAATAGCATCACTAAGTGCTTGTAATGGTGTTGAGGATGACATTACTCCATTTGTTGCGGTCAAACAGGCAACACTTGTTGAAAATGGAAAACAGAAAATTTCTGATAAGTCATCATGTCGCACCGCTAATAAGGTTCTGTGGAATGCCCCGCACACAGGATGGTATTGGGGAAGTTATGCTGGCAGAACTTCTTTATTTGATAGAACAAAAATGGGGAAATTTAATTGTGCTGTGTCGGGTTATAATTGTAAGCTAACACATGCTATATGTGATAGAACTCAAGGTGTTTTTAAGTTGGTTCAGATAAATAAAATCCAATTAGAAAAAACATTGATGGCAACAGTTAAAGATTGTAAGAAGAAAGTTCAATTATATAAGCCTGATGAATTGCTAGGTGCTGTACCGAATGGTGTGGCGACTTTGTCCATTGAGAGTCAGGGGAAATCTGCAATAGTTGATCAAATCAGTGGTGGATTTTTGGAGATTAAACTGGAACCCATATTTTTCAATGTCAAAGCTGAAAGCAGTGATAAAGTAGATGTGAATATTATTATCATCGCCAATCAACATGCTTTAAGCCTTACTGATTTTAATCATTGGAAAGGAAATTGGGGAAGTAATCCTATTGATCGTTTTTTGCGTCGAAAAATAACTTGGATTTCTATTAACAATGATGCGACTATCAAAAAAGGAGGCGTATTTGACTCTTTTAAAAAGTTAAATGATTTGGCTAAAAAAGATAGCGAAATGGTTGCTAAACTAAAAAGAACAGATGTTTTTTTAAATCTATCCCAATATCTCTCAACCAATCTAACAGAAAAGGTAGATTATCTGATTTTTATTAAAGATAAATGGAGTGCCTATCATGGTATTGATGAATTGATTGATGAAATTAACAAGTTAGGCGTACCTATAGATATTTTTTCAACCAAGACGGATAGCGCAAGTCGATATTTTTTTGATGCTTTAATTGGGGAAACGGGTGGGATTTACCGTGAATCATCTAAGCGTAATCGCATTATTTTTAATGATCTCAACATTTCTAGTCGTATTAATGATAAACTCAGAACACGTATTATTCGTTCATTACGTACTCAAGGACGCGATTTAGGGGAAGAAGCAACGATAAGATTTGTTGTGAAAGAAAGCGATGCGGCATTTGAAATGACTAATAATCTTTTAGATAATCATGCACAAGTGATGTTGACCGTTTTGAAATTGTTAACGTGTCTTGCTGAAAATCCACAAAATGTTTCTCAAACACTTAAAGAAAGAATGGCGACACTTGGCTTACCTTATGAAGAAGAAAAGCTTTTAAAGCAGTTGTTTAATGAGTGGTTTTTTGGTTTCGAGTTATCCCTTTCCAGTCCATTAGCTGAAAAAAGCTTAGTTGATATTGTGTTTGACGTAGGAGATACATCAACTGGGCTATATCAAACACTCACAAACGCAATTATTTCACTGGAAACAATCATGAAAAATGCAGGAAATGGAAAAACAGAATGTCATGTTTATAAAGTGCCATTTAATATTTTTTCGCTTCCTATACGCCCTACAAAATAATGTAGTATAAATTAATTATTAATTCAAATTTGGATACTATGCATAAACCTTATTTTTTAAATCATGGTATTGATAAAAAATCAAGATATTCCCGTGAGCGTTTAATTCAACGCTTGCACACCCAAGGCATTAAAAGCCAAAATGTTTTGGAGGTTATGCGTATAACGCCTCGGCATCTTTTTGTTGATAGTGCTTTATCTGATCATGCCTATACTAATCACGCTTTACCAATTGGACAGGGTCAAACCCTATCCCAACCTTATATTGTCGCTCGTATGACAGAAGCTTTATTAAGTCAAGGAACGATTGATAGTGTGTTAGAAGTGGGTACAGGTTGTGGTTATCAAACGGCGATATTGGCTCAATTAGTAGGTAAAGTATATAGTGTAGAGCGGATTAAAAGCTTATCTGAAAAAGCTCATAAACGCTTGAATTATTTAGGAATAGATAATGCGCAGTTGCATTATAGTGATGGTCAGTGGGGATGGGCGAAAGATGCACCTTATCAAGGTATCATGGTTACAGCAGCACCGGTCAAGATACCTCATGCTTTATTAGAGCAATTAGCTATTGGGGGATGTTTAATCATTCCAGTGGGCCCACCAAATCAACAAGTATTAATGAAAATTATTCGTAACCGTATCCATTATGAGCAATATCAACTGGATGATGTTAGTTTTGTTCCATTGCGTCAAGGTTTAAACTAAAATTGAGTTTATTATTAAGACATCAAGATAGTTTTTTTGATATTATGAAGAAAAGGGCTTTTAAAATACTTTTATTCTTTTCGGGGCTGAGCCTCTTGCTGGTTTTTTTTATGCTATATCATAATACTCATGAAAAAAACCAAATTGAGCAAGCGACTCAAATTAGGATAAAACAAGTGACACGAAATGCAGTAGAGCAAATAGATACCATGTTGAGTCAAGTGTTGTCCATTGCCAACGCCCTGGCAAATGATCTCGGTAGTGGCAAATTGTCTCGAACTCAGATTATTGTTCAATTAGAAAAATACATGGAAATCACGCCTCATCTATTTGGAATTGGCGTGGCGTATGTTCCTTATATTAATAATCTTCAACAGCGGCGGCAATCGCCCTACTATATTAATAGACAGGGCTCATTACCCAGCGAAAAACCGGAATCGCTCCAACATTTCACTGTACCTTGTTCTGATACTCGTAAAATGCCAACCTGTGTTGTTTTTATAGAATATACCTTGGATGAGATCCAATCTTTAATGAAGACACTTAGGTTTGGTCAGACCGGTTATAGTTTTATTCTTTCAAAACAAGGGTTTTTTATTAGCCACCCAATTGATAAATATGTCAAAGAACATAAAACGATTTTCGCGATTGCTGAACTTCAGAACGATATATTGCTTAAAAAGCTAGGTGAGCGAGCTTTTAATAAAGAAAGCGGCATGATAGATTATAAGAATAATAAGACTGGACAATCTGCTTGGCTATTTTATCAACCGATTCCAAGCACCGGCTGGCTAATCGGTACGCTTGTCCTTAAAAATGAAATGCTCACTCAAACGATAGCGTTACCCTATCAGCAAATAAAAATAGGTTTTGGGTTCATTGTATTTATAGTGTGTTTATTGGCACTCCTACTGCGTGCTGATGAGGGAAATAGTTTGTGGGTAGTGATGTATTCTGCTTCTATGCTATTATTAATTAGTTTAGGGTTAGTTTGGTGGTTTCTCGTGCAAAGTGTTTCGCTTCCAAAAGGAGATAAAGGTACAATTATTGTCGATCAAGCAGGTTTACAGCAATTTTTATTTGCTAATCGCCAGCAAAACGTATCTCAAGCGTCACCAAACTATATTCCGACTGGGGTTTCTATTGAATCCATTAAATTCTCTGATGACAATCATGTGATTTTAAGCGGTCATATTTGGCAAAAGTACCATGATGAAATTCATAAGGGAATCGCGCGCGGTTTTATCTTGCCAGAAGCAGGTTTTCCGATGAAAATAACTGATGCTTATCGTGATAGGGTAGATCAAACGGAAGTGATTGGATGGTTTTTTGAAGGAGCTATGCGCCTACAGTTTGACTATTCAAATTACCCATTAGATGCTAGAAAAATTAGTTTATTAATACATCACCCAGAAATTGAAAAAAATGTGTACTTAATACCGGATATAGAAGCTTATAAATCGACAAACCCCAGCACACTTCCTGGCATTAAACACCATGTAGTCGTAGCTGATTGGCTTATGAAGAGTAGCTTTTTTCATTATCAAACGCTTTTAGCCAAAAATGATATGTCCCATTTTTACTTTACGGCTTTTATGCAAAGGGACTTACTAAAACCTTTTCTGACTAGTTTGTTACCTCTTATTATGGTAGCGAGTATGCTATTTGCTATTCTACTACTTTTAGGGCGCGTGGGTGAATTTGCTAACATCGTTGCTCCTTTAGTGGCTTTATTTATTGGCGTTATCCTGGCACATATTGGGTTGAGAAAAGAAATACAGGTATCTGGCTTATTTTTTATTGAATATTATTATTTAGTGATGTATATTGCTATTTTGCTTGTTGCTGCTATTTATTTTATTTTTCATAGCAACAAACCGTTCTATTTTATCCAATATCGTGATGGCTTAGTCGCAAAACTGCTATTTTTGCCGTTAATTTTGGTAAGCCTTTTGGGAATAACTATCTTGGTTAATGGTTAATGGAAGAAAGTTCACTGATATAGATGTTCAGATAAATATTTTTGCTTTAAGACCTGCCAGGTTTTGAAAACCTGGCAGGTCTGATAACTTTTATTTTCCTGAAAAAGTATAGACTTGTTCATAAATAATTTACTGACAACTGATAATTAAACTATGCACACTCACATCAAAGCGGCTTTAGCCGTCACATTTTATTTCGTTGTGGCATTGAGCATCGTTCTCACATTCACTATTTTTTATCTTATTGAAACTGGAAATGCTGATATTGAAGAATATCAGACTATGGAACTTGATAGAATCAAAAACGCCCTCAAAGACCATGTTGATATTGCTTATGCAATGATGGATAACCACTTTAAAAATGCCCATGATAAGGCTTATTTAGAAAAATACTATGCTCGTCGTTTGACGAACGTTATTGACATGGCTGAAACGGTCCTCAAGTCGAAGGCTGAAGCTGTCAAACAGGGAAAGATAACCGAACTTGAAGCTAAAGCTCAAGCAGCAGCAGAAATATCAAATTTCCGATATGACAATGGCGAAGGATATATTTGGATTACCGATACCAATTCCCCTTTTCCCAAAATGATCATGCATCCTACTGAACCATCACTTGACGGTCAGATAATAGAATACTCCAAATATAATACTGCCCTGGGTAAGGGGCAAAATCTTTTTGTCGCCGCCGTAGAAATTTGCCAAGCACATGGCAAAGGTTTTGTTGATTATCTTTGGCCAAAAAAATCCACGACAGGTACAAATCATGAGGCCCTTAAACTGGCTTATGTCAAGTTATTCAGGGAATGGAATTGGATTATGGGTACCGCTACTTATGTTGATGATGCCGGTATTGATGCCATGGAAAAAATCAAAGATGACATTAGGCAAATGAGATATAACAATGGAATGGGATATTTTTGGATAAGCAATAGCACCAAACCTGATCTCAAGATGATAGTTGAACCTAACATGTCCCAGCTTGAGGATCAGATTTTGGAGAATGGCAAAGTTAAGGATTTGATCAAGTCTGCTATTGAAATTTGCGAAGCAAAAAATGGAAGTGGCTTTACCAAAAAATATATGTGGCCCAAATCAAATACGAGTGGGTTGACTGACGAGGCTAAAAAATTGTCTTATGTCAAGTTACACCAACCTTTAGGTTGGATTGTGGGAACGGGTGACTATATAGATAGTTTAGATCAAATAATTGCTGATAAAAAAGCACGTATTGAGCAACAAATTACTTTTTTAATTTGGATAGCCGTTATTTCCGTTGTTGTTTTTCTATTGATTAGCTTACTGTTCCGTCAAGTTCTAGCTCAACGTTTTTCAAGAATACAGTCCATAGCAAAGTCACAGCAGACTCCGCCTTCTATAACACCGGCTTCATCCTCAGTCGTCAAACCACAAATTGCCCCTGTGGCAAGGCATAAAGTGAAGGGGGTGACTAAAGAAATACCTGTCATGCCTCAAATGTCGGAGCAAGGTACGTTACGGACAGATGAGTGCATAAAGATGGTTCAAGAAATTAGCAAAACGCTGATAACAGAACAATCCCAATTATTAGCCGCCGCCCTACACGGCACTTTTCCAAATAAAAATGCTAATCAACGGCATGAAGTAGAAATTGTTAGCAAGGAACATGAAGTGATTAATGAAAGTAAACAAATCACTGATGAAGTCAAACAATTAGCCAATCATACTTATCAAACGATTGAGGAGGTGAAAAAGATGGTTGAAGCGAATCAACTACCTTCTCAAGCGACTAATCAAGCGACTAATACGGTAGATATTGCCCAATTCAATAAGGTGATGGGTAATTTAAATAAGATGGTTGCTAATTAGTGCTTGACCGATAATCCAGGCGCAAACCTGCCAGGTCTTAAAGACCTGGCAGGTTTTTAGCTAAAAAAACCTCCACTTGTCCCGCTGTTTTGCGACGAATAATTTGCCAAGTTGCCGGTAAACTTGGTTTTCCAAAACAGCGTTCTGATTCTAAATAAATATGGGCATTGGGATTAAGCCAGCCAGATTGTTCTAATAAGGTACAACATGGCGTGAGTAAATCACTCCCAAAGGGCGGATCCAAAAAAACAATATCAAAAGTAGAAGCGGTCCCTTTAAGAAAGCTTAGGGCATCGGTATTTATAACATTTAGGTTATCAGTCGCCAATTTGGCGACCTGTTGCCTTAAATTTTGTACCATATCGCGTTCTTTTTCAACTAAATAAATTTGTTTGGCACCGCGTGAAGCGGCTTCGATGCCTAAAGCACCTGTACCGGCAAATAAATCTAAACAACGGCTCCCAGGTAGCTGCATGGTTAACCAATTAAATAAGGTTTCACGTACCCGATTTGATGTTGGACGCAGCCCTGGTTTATCCTGCACTAACAACATACGCCCCCGCCATTGTCCCCCAATGATTCTTATTTTTCCATTCATTTCGCTATATACCTAAAAACGGTCGCCATCTAAAAACTAAAGCTGTTGTTTGAGCCGACGAATTCTTTGATAGGATTCATCAATGCGCTTGTCGCTAATCGTACCATTTTGAACCAAACCTTTAATAATCGCAATGACGCGCTTTGCAATGTCTGGCTCAAAAACGCCTGTATTATTACCAATCACAATAACATCAACCCCGGCTTCAATCGCTAAAGCAACAGCAGTTTCTAATCCATAATGATTAGCAATCGCCCTCATTTGCATGTCGTCAGAAAAAACGACTCCGTTGAAATTCAACTCTTTACGCAGTAGTCTCGTCATCGTGTGTTTGGAAAGAGTAGCCGGATAATGGGGATCTATTTTCCTATTAAACACATGCGCTGTCATAATCGCATCGACTTCCCCGGCTTGAATCATTTTGACATAAGGCTCTAATTCAATCGGCGACCAAGTATTAGTGACATCGGCAACGCCAATGTGTGAATCACTGGTTGAACTGCCATGTCCAGGAAAATGTTTAGGGGTACAAAGCACTTTTTGCTGACGGTGAGCTTTGATAAATTCAATAGCGTGTTTTGCGACGATATTAGGATCGGTAGAAAAACTACGTTCTTTTTTCGCAATAATCGGGTTATTAGGATTCGTGTTGACATCCACCACCGGGGCAAAGTTGAGGTTAACACCTAATCCCGACAAGGTTTGAGCCATTTTGGTAGCTTGTTGATAGGTAAACGCTAAATCGTCTTGTTCCCCTAAATATTGATGTGATACGGTGGCAGGAAAACCATACTTTTCAGATAAGCGGTTAATTTTCCCCCCCTCATAATCAATACCAACCAGTAAGGGAATTTTGGCATAAGCTTGTAAAGCCTTAGTCAATGCCTTAACTTGCAGGGGCGATTGAATATTACGTATTGGCTGTTTTTGGGCAATGTCATAATCATAAAGCAAAACACCGCCTATATGACGATCCTGTATATCCTGCACAATAGGTGCTTGATCTTTCAAGGTGATGCCCCGAAATCCGACTAGTAGCATTTGCCCAATTTTGACTTCTAGACTAACATTGCTCACACTCTGTATTGTTTCTATTGGTAATTTTGTTTCTTTTGGCAAAGAAGCCTGGCAGCCAGTGAGCAATGCGATTGCTGCAATGTTTAACTTGATGAAGTCGCGGCGTGAAGATGTGTATTTCATTTTTTGTTATCCTAACGTAAATTGATAGCCTTTTAACTTGCAAAACTTTCAAGCCAAACCTGCCAGGTTTAAAAAACCTGGCAGGTTTAGTTTTCGAGTATTATTTAATTTTCGTTACTTATTTTGTGAATTCTAAAATTCAGCAAATTCTGATTCAGACAAAGTGTGAAAAATAATCGGCAAAACTATGTTAGACTTAACCGCGATATTTTGCATTTTTCTGTTATAATCCGTCAAAATGACTGAATCGGAGTTATCATTATGAACTGGGTGGATTTGAGTCTTATTGCGCTTATTTTGCTATCGACTGTTATCAGTTTCTTTTACGGATTCGTTAAAGAACTTTTTTCGTTTTTGAGTTGGTTTATTTCATTTATAATCGCATTTATTTTTTTAGATGAATTAGCCGGTTTATTGACAACATTCATTCCTTATGCTGATTTGCGTTTAGGATTAGCATTAACAAGCTTGTTTTTTATTAGTTTTATTCTTCTTGAATGGATCGGTTATTTGATCCTTAACTCTATTGGGAAAACTCAACTCTCTATACCAGATCGTTTTTTAGGGATGGTATTTGGTATGGCGCGGGGTAGTATTATCATTACCCTTATCATCTTATTGGCGGGACTGACTCACCTACCAACTAAAGCGATATGGCAACAATCGGTGGTTATTCACTATTTTCAACCCATTGTTTTGGAATTGCGTAGTTATTGGCCACTTGATATTGCAACCCAATTCAATTTTGAACCGCCGTCTAAATGGAAATCATTTTTTTAGCATTAGAGCCGTTAGTGGAGCTACTTTATGTGTGGAATCATTGGGATTGTTGGACAATCAAAAGTCAATCAAGCTTTATATGATGGGTTGACGATGTTACAACATCGGGGGCAAGATGCCGCCGGGATTGTCACATACAAGAATAATCGTTTGTATCTGCGTAAAAATAATGGGCTAGTGCGAGATGTATTTCACACTCGCCACATGCTGAATTTGCGCGGCAAGATGGGTATTGGTCATGTGCGTTATCCAACAGCCGGCTGTGAATCAAGTGCTGAAGCACAACCGTTTTATGTCAATTCACCTTATGGTATTGCTTTAGCGCATAATGGCAATTTGACTAATGTCGAAGCTCTGAAAAATGATTTATTTCGAGAGGGTTTACGCCATATCAATACTGATTCTGATTCTGAAGTTTTACTCAATGTTTTTGCCCACGAATTACATAAATTAAAAAAATTACAGATAAATCAAAACGATATATTTAAAGCAGTGCGGGGTATCCATAAACAATGTCGGGGAGGATATGCGGTAATAGCAATGATTACCGGCTTAGGTATTCTTGCTTTTCGAGACCCTTATGGTATTCGTCCCATTGTGTTTGGTAAACGCCAAACTGAAGCTGGGATGGAATATATCATTGCCTCGGAAAGTGTCGCAATTGATGTCCTCGGATTTGAGTTAGTCCGTGATATTGCCCCCGGTGAAGCCATTTTTATCACTGTTGATGGACAATTGTATACCCATCAATGCGCTGATAGCCCTATTCACTCGCCTTGTATTTTTGAAATAGTTTATATGGCACGCCCCGATTCCATCATGGATGGAATATCAGTATACAAAGCTCGCCTACGCATGGGTAAAACCCTGGCGAAAAAAATTCTACGTCTTTATCCTAAGCATGATATTGATGTTGTTATTCCTGTTCCTGATACCAGTCGCACTGCTGCAGTGCAATTGGCTTATATCCTCAACCGCAAATACCGCGAAGGGTTTGTCAAAAATCGCTATATTCCACGCACTTTCATTATGCAAGGGCAAAGTTTGCGTCAAAAATCGGTGCGCCAAAAGCTCAACGCCATTAACTTGGAATTTAAAAATAAAAATGTCTTGCTAGTAGATGACTCCATCGTGCGTGGTACAACTTGCCAACAAATTATCCAAATGGCACGTGATGCAGGTGCTAAGAAAGTATATTTTGCTTCAGCCGCTCCCCCCGTTCGTTATCCGAATGTCTATGGCATAGACATGCCATCCGTTCAAGAATTACTTGCCCATAATCGTACCACTGAAGAAATTGCTCAACTCATTGGTGCCGACTGGCTAATTTATCAGGATTTAGAAGATTTAATTGCTTGTACCCGCAATAAAAACATTAAACAATTCGATACTTCCTGCTTTACCGGTCACTACGTCACTCGCGATATTGATCAAAATTATCTTGACCAGCTTGAAAAGCATCGCAATAATGCAGAAAAAATGAAGCGTCAAGGTTGCGACACTGAATTGCTTGATTTAAATCATGCTGTTTAAATTTGATGTTTAAATTTTTCTCGTTCCCATTTGAGCTTAGAAATCCGATTTTTTTAAAAATCGGATTTCTTTACCCTTATGGCATTGGGCGATAACAAAGGTTCGCCCTTATTCTACATCAGGATATCCCGTGTATCCATTAAAATTTTCCCCAACTTATTTTTACCATTACCATTTTGACCGCAACCCCAATAATAATCCTTGGGAGCGTTTTCAATTAATTTGTCATGCCCTGTACTTAGTAGCAATTCTTTAAGATCCTCATGAGCACGGAACTTTGCCAAAACAGCCTCTCTCATAATATCGTCTTTGACAATTTCCCAATCGGCGCGTAAAGGTAAAGAGCGAGTACGACCTAATTCTTTGGCTTGTTTAGGCGTTGCGGCTGTACGAATAACTTCTTCTTGTGGCAACCCCGAAAATTTTTGAGCTTGAAAATAATGTTCTACAGTTGCCCAAAATTTATTTTTGAGGTTAAAACCATATTGGGAAAAATTTGAAAATTCAAAAAATTTATTTGAATTTGAATAAAAATAAATAGCCATAGTTATTTTTTGAAATCAGAATCAGGTGGGCAACAACCCACCTAAAAATTTACATCAAATTAAGGTTACACAGTTAATGAACTCTTTGCTGCTCAATACCTATACAAAGATTTTATATATCTGCCTACTTATAAACCCACATCCTTTAAAACTTGTTTCACCTTAGAAAAGCGAAGCACAACTTTACTAGCAGTGCTAGTCGAGGTACTGATAGCAGACAAAAATTCATTATCATTAAGCATCATCTCCCTAGCCGCTTTAATAATCGCAGCTCTATAGGGTTTCAGTGTTTGCCATTCATAATCTGCCAAAGCATTCCCCCAAGTTTCAAACAAAGCACGGTTGATCGGATAAGATTTATAACTATTCGGCAACCATTTTCTAAAAGCATGGCTCCCAAACAACTTTTGTGCATTTAACATAGCACGTTTAAACTCAATCGCTAATTGCTTTAACGTTTCGTCTGACAATTCAGTATCAATTATCCGCGATATTTCCGTGAGAAAGCTATTCATGGTTTTTGTCGGTGCATAATCATTTTCTATACTTTCAATAATACGAAACGCACAAAAACGTAAGATAACTTCCCGGTCAACCATTCTAACATGTTCACGTAAATTATTATTCGTGGCGTTATTGAATTCTTCACTCGCCGCCAGTTGCTTCAAAAAATTCCGTGAACGTTTTTTGCTCATACAATGACGAATTTCTTGAGCATTTAACGGGCTACCGCCAGTATTGATTCTCTTGAAAATATCAAATTTCACTTTACTTGGGGTTTGTGGATCAACAACATTCGCCAAAATTTGCGTGTTATAAATGCGTCTTGCCCACCGTGTACCTTCAATCTCCTTAAAATACTTTTTACCAACTTCTTTCTGAAGATATTCAAGTCTATCTAACTTATAACCATTTTTACTACTTTTCACATAATCATAGATAGCTGATAGCCTCTGTAATCCATCAACAACTAGCATTTTGCCATCATCATCAGCGGAAAAGTAGAAAGCGGGCAATGGAATATGTAGCAATAATGACTCAATTAATCTGGATTTTTGTTTCTGAGTCCAAACTTGACGACGCTGGAAATCAGGTGCCAGTTGCAAATCTCCATCATTAATCATATCAATCATATTGCGTACTGAAAAAACTTTAGCGTCAACACGAATCCGTTTTGGATCCCAGGGGGAAGAAATGCTTTCTTCATCATCATCATCAAACGTTTCAAGCTCTACTCCGGTTCCTTTATAATTCTCAATTTCTTCCGTAATTATTGTACCCTGGTTTGGTGACATAATTATCCTTTATCAATAAATTTCTAAACAAAATCAATAACTTAGGTTCCACCTGTGGTAACTTTCAATCATTGACAGATATAAAAAATTATTTCATGACGATTCCTAAAAGAATCACTTGTAAGCGTTTGCAATAACTATTCCGCAAAAGTCAGGTATAAAAATTTATATAGTTTAACATAGTTGCACGTATCAGCTTCATCAGGATGACTGATTCATAACCACTATATAATCCTTGTCGTTATCGTTTGCTTTTAGAAAAAACTTGATCATCAAGTATATAGAAAAGAATTTATAAACAGATTAAAAAATGGGCTTACCTATCCAACATAATTTACCTTTAACAATTTAATAAGACCAATGTTCTATATTATAGAGCCCTTAGGCAACGTTCCAGATTGACATTTTGAAATTAGGAACTAGGAATTATGAATTAGGAATTGGGAATTGGGAATTTAAAAGTCGATAGCCAGGTAGGTTGGGTTAGATTTTTTTGCGCAACAAAAAAACGTAACCCGACATTAACCTACAATTCTTGTAACAACGTTTGCAAAGCCATTCTTACTGCCTGTTCACGAACACTTTGACGCTCTCCAAAGTGGATTTCTTTGTGGCAAAACTTATGTTGGTTTTAGAATGCAATGGCTATTGCCACCGCTATTATGATGATGAACAAGAACAGGTGCGAGAAAAGTTGATTACGCAAAAGTATAGCCTA
>QNES01000121.1 GCA_003645255.1 Gammaproteobacteria bacterium | reverse complement strand
TTCGCTACTCATTTTCTGATAATCTCGTTGCTCTTTAAATTTCTGAAAATCATCATTGCCAACTGATGGAAACTCAGTTTTGATTTCAGTTGATAAGGTCGAAATAATTCTTTCGCCAAGAATATTTGAATATTTACCCTTTAATGCTTTTTCATACCATTCCACAAGTTCATCAATGGTAATTATTGCTTGTATTCGAGAACGCCACCCAATTTGAGTTAATAGAGAATTAATTATACTTTCTTCAGAATCTTTACATACAATAATGATTTTATCTGATGTTACTGATGTAACCACATTTTCTGCTAATTCTTCATCCAGTGATAAATGCTTAATTTGTACTACTGACCCAAAATTAGCATACATATCCAAACCTCTATCAGCGGCATTCGTTACACCAACTCTATTAAAATGCGCATCAAGCGTTTTTCTATTATTTTTAGAATTTAAATTTAAAACTTTTTCTGCAAAGGAAGAAAATTCCTTTAGTATATTGAGGTTTTCATTATTGTAATAAATGTCAACCTTAACATCTATTGCTGTAGTAAGGACTTCAAACAACGAGTACACGACAATTTCAAAAATCTTATCAAGACTTCGCTTTAACCCAGGTTGCTCCCAGAATTGACCAAGAAACTCTTTAATATCAAAGGTGTCCTTATTACTTTTTAAACAATAATTAAGAGCACTTTCAAGCTGAAGGTGCTTATCTTCAAATGCTTTGTAAATATACGCTTCAACTACACCACTTTTCTGATTTTCATTTCCTAATATTTTAAGAACATGAGGTGGAATAGCATTTTCTTCAAATAAATTGTCTTGGAATTTTGCACTTGATGTGCTTATTCGACCCAAAAACTGCATGCAAATAATATCACGCCATTTTTTAGATGGATTTCTATAGGTTTCCAAATCAGATAGCTTTATATTTAACTGTGGATTGGTTCTATGATGATAAAGAATTTCAGCAATTTGAATTGGTTTATAAAGATGAACTCTTGATTTTTTTATAATCGAATCAAGTGCTTTTTTTGCATTATCTACATTAACTGACATTCTGGCTGAACCCATATTTCTAATTGTTTTAATGATGGTATTGTTTGTTTTTTATTTGAAATACTTTTTAACATTTCTCCAGCAACAGCCTTGATGACAGGAACTGCTACGCTATTACCGACCTGTTTTCTTATTTGTGTGTAAGGTACTACTATTTTAAAGCTATCAGGAAACCCTTGTAATCTAAGTAATTCTCTTGGGGTTGGTCTTCTAATACCGTTGACGACCAAGTAGTTATATGATGCGCCTGCCCTTAATGCACATGAATATTCAAGGGCAGATATGTTGCCACTTTTATTTTCGTGCCAAATCGAAGGAATGGGGTAATTTGGCTTCACTTTTTCAAACCTTTTTTTTCTAATTTCTTCTGAAACAAAATATTGTTGCTCTATTCTTTCATCATCTTCCAGTACGTCCGCCAAGTCAGGTTTTATCCCAGTTGGTTTAGGAAATGAAAACTGAATATTATCTTTAAACCCTACGATGATAGTTCGTTCCCTTTTTTGTGGCACACCAAAACCAAGCGAATTTAGAATAGTGTGATGCACAAAATAACCTAAGTCTTCCAAATGCTGGGTTATTATTTTAAAAGTTCTTCCCTTGTCATGTGAATTTAGATTTTTTACATTTTCTAACATAAACGCATAAGGACTCTTAATTCTTAATATTTCTTCAATATTAAAAAAAAGCGTTCCTCTCGTGTCAGAAAATCCTTTTTGGTTTCCACATATACTAAAAGCCTGACAAGGAAATCCTCCTAACAATATGTCATGTTCAGGAATTTCATCTGGATTTATTTTGGTAATATCACCTGTAGGTCTTTCATAAAAATTTGCTTCATAAGTATCTTGAGCAAAACTATCCCACTCAGACGAAAAAACGCATTCACCACCATAATACTCAAACCCAAGTCTAATCCCACCTATACCAGCAAATAGATCAATAAATTTAAACTTCATCATTTTATATTCCAATTTATTCCCATCTGCGATTAGTTCTTTTACCTATAACACCGTTCTTGATCCGCCGATAGGTCGGATCCAAGACCAAGTTAGAATTAATTTTACCTGATTTCCAATTATTATGGTGCTATTCCTAAGATTAAAACAGGAAGATCAATATTTGATACTCCTCTATTTTTTAAATCCCAAACAAACTGCTCAAAGTAGCTAACTCCAGTAGACATTTCATCAGCTAAATCCTTAATAGGAACGATTTCAACTCCAACTTCTATACCAGCCAATTTCCTAAAAATAGTCATTTTTGCACAGACGTTATATACCATAAAGGCATATTTTCCAAATTGCACCTCTACACCAACTTTATCTTTAACAAAATCCATTTCTCTGAAAGGTATTTTACCAACAGATTTTGGTTCATAACCTTTAATATAATGCTCATTAGAATAATCACATCGTACCTTATAATTTGTCCATTCCTTTGGAGCAAAATATTTTTTAAATTCTTTATTTAACTCAACAGGACTAAATAGCATTTTATCTGTCATTGTTTTTTCTTTGCTTTTCTTATTCTTACATAACAAAGCATCTGCACATACAATAACTTCTTTTATTTCCTTCAGATAAGATGGATATTCAGTTTCTATTTTTTCTTTACCAGCATTGAAAGAATATTCAGCTGCTATAATCATAACAATTTTTCCTGTTGCTGCAATTTCCATTCGCTAGGAACATGCGATATTTTTTCATTTTCAGTTGGTTTGTGAACAGGTTTTCCTAATTCCCTTTTTCTCAATCTTCCGTTTTCCAAGTCATTAATTCTTTTCATTGAAATATCACAATATTCTTTTTCTTTGTCAATACCAATGGTTTTTCGGTTATGTAATAATGCTGCTAGTAAAGTCGAACCAACTCCCATGAAAGGGTCCAACACTACACCATATTCATTTGACAAAGATAATACTAATCTTTCTACTAATTCAATTGGGTATTGGCAAGGATGAATCGTTTTTTCAGGATGATTTGATTTAACATTTGGAATATCCCATGTACAAGTATCAAAATCTGTGACAATTATTTCCCAAATATCAGAAGGATTTTTTCCTTTTGGGTTGCAAGAAAGTTGGCCTTTCTTATTACCTTTAAAATGTCTTTTGCCGGGATATTTAGAAGGTACCCTAACTGGATCTAAATTAAAAATATAATCATCAGTTTTAGAAAACCACAAGATAGTTTCATATCTTCCAGAAAACCTTTTCTTTGCATGTAATCCATGTCCAAAATACCAGATAATTCGATTTCTTAACTTCATCCCCAAATCAAATTTAAATATGTCATAATAGTAAATATCAAGCGGAAAAACTTCACCTTTTTCTATATAATTACCAACTTGCCAACAGAAATTGCCTTCTGGTTTTAATATTCTGTAACATTCTTCTATAACTTGTTTCTGGAATACAAAGTATTTTTTAAAGCTTTGACGGTTCTCGTATGATTTTCCTAAGTTATATGGTGGAGAACTAACTATTAATTCAACTGTTTCACTTGGTATTGTTCTTAATAATTTTAATGTATCTGTGTTTGCAATCAGTACATCAAAAGGTTGTTCATATGTATTACTTACTAATATATTTAATTTTTTATTGTCAAACATTGATAACAAATGATGTATCCTTTTTTCCAAAAAATTTCTAAAGTTTCTTCTTTCATTATATTTATAATGAACCCACTAACTCTTATGTTAATCGGCATTAGACATGGATGTAAAATGTCCGATTCAACGACTGGTTATCCATCGTTCCAACCGACCAAAGCGACTCGGAGAAGCGCTGGAAGGGCGGAGCGTCTCAGCAGGATAACACCATTCTTGAGCGGCTGAAAGTCCGCCTCCAAGATAAAGTTAGATAAGGTGCATGACGCTATCGCTTATGCACCCTACCAAATTAATTAAACATATACGGCTTACGAGTTACCAAATTAATTAAACATATACGGCTTACGAGTTTTCGCATGATTTATCTTTATAAACCAATACTTTGGGTCAAACGGGTCGCACCACCGCTCTTCAGCCGCGCGGCTTTTTGCGTCGGCTGCAAGGCAAAGTTAGAGCTTTTTTATCCAACAACTACTTCCTCTTTTTTTAATAAGAGGAATACCTTTCTTGAATTTTTCTTCATGAAAACGAAAAAGAAAGTTATTATAAAAAATGATACTAAACGCATTATTGTATTGTAAAAATGCCCTCAACATATAATCTTCATTCCATGCCACTCCAGTATAAATAAATCTTTTTGGATATTCGAAAGGATAAAAAATATCATGGAAATGGATATAAACCCCTTGATTGAGATATGGTAAAATTTCAAAAAAAATGTAATTAACATCACTGTTCACCTTAGAAACATGAGTTGAATCTATGAACAAAATATCACCAGCAGACAACGACGAGAATTTACTTAGAGGAATATCTTGAAGTTTCTTAGAAATCACTTCAATCTTGTTTAAATCATTCTCTTTTATTAGTGAGAACAATTTTTGCGGATAAGGTTCAATGAATGTACAAGAGATAGAATTATTAAAAAATAATTCATTAGTATCTAATGTCATACATGACGAATAACCCGAACCAACTTCAATAATCTTCTTGGGTTGTAGATGCCTAATCATAGAGTATAAAATTAGGCCATCTGAGTAACCATAAGAATTATTATTGTCAATACTTTTTTTAGAAAAATACCTCAATTTATCCATTTTGTCTTTGTTATCAAAAGGTATTTCTTGGTAGTATTTTACAAATTCATTAAGCAAAATGAGTTGCTTTGATTCATTCAGTTCAATACTAGGTATTTCATTTGAAAACGACTCAAAAATTTCTTTTTCTTTGAGCTTTATATCTTCTATAAGGGGATAAGGTGAATAAAAATGCCCAGGCAAGTGTGCCATTTGTTCCCTTTCACGAATAATTTTTCCACAGTAAGGCATTTTTTTGAGCAGTATTTTTATACCACGTTTTAAAATATTTTGCGACATGTATGATTTCTCTCTATCTAACTACTTATTATAAGGCCAATTTTCCCTGTTATTCCTAGATATTGACCGGAAATTCAGGCACATTTTCCCTCATAACTAATTATCCTGACTTTTTTCCAAAAAATTTCTAAAGTTTCTTCTTTCATTATATTTATAATGAACCCACTAACTGTTATTCCTAGATATTGACCGTTAATTCAGGCACATTTTCCCTCATAACTAATTATCCTGACTTTTTTCCCTCATAATAAACGTATTGACCGGGTTATCAGGAAGATTTCCCCTGTTTAAAAATTATCCTGTCAAATAGACTTGACATTATTTACCAAAACAAGCATACTGAATCATCTAATGCTTAATAAATTCATTATAATTAAAATTTAAATCTATGTCAACCGAAATGCGGAATTTAATGCGGCGTTTGCATTATTCTTTATCCATAGCGTTTACCTTAAAAAAATATAGCGAGCGTTGGGTAGGTAGAAAACCCACCTAATCTCAATATTATATCGCGATAAAACGTATCCGCATTTAAAGCCACTCTCTCAAATGCCCTACACGCGACGCTCCAAGCAAAGTGATGTAAACCTTACCTCCCCCCTGAAATAATGCAATAAAACGCAAAATAAAAACTTTTCATTATAAAACAACAAGTTACTGATGCTTATCTGTCGTAAAAAATGTAAAAAATTAAAGCAAGCGTAGCAAGCTTATGGTAGGTAGAAAGACGATAAAAATAAAAACTTATTATAAATCAATGCTTTGTGTCAAACTGGTTACATAAAGCGGATTACATCGGCACCCCAACAAACCCAGTTTTTATTTAAGCTCGGTTTTTAACCAAGAAATTTTTTGAAAAAAAAGTAGTGAACAGTTTATCCTCCAGATGTCATTTTCGTGAAAACGGGAATCCAGAGCTACTGATAGGTGAAATATGTTATCAATCAATTTGAATTTGGTTTTTATCCTGAATAATTCTATAATTCTGAAAATTCTGATTCAGACAATTTAATTCTACTTTGTTAGATTCAAAATAACTTAAAGTAGAATTATATAAGGTTTACAATCCTTTATATATTGTTTCACTGAAATGATTGGCGATCAGTATAAGCCTTTGAAAAAATTTCACCATTAATCATTAACCAAACCACTTAAAAAAATGTCACGTTATCGTAGGCGGCGTCGTCGCATATCTGAAATGAATGTTGTGCCTTATATTGATGTTATGTTGGTACTACTCATTATTTTTATGATTACTTCACCTTTGTTAAGCCGAAGCGTGGAAGTAGAATTGCCCACTGTTAGACAAGCAGAAAATGTTACCCCCACACAAACTAAATTTGTGATTGTCACTATTAATGCACAAGGGCAATTGTTTTTAGATGAAGACAAACAAACTCTCACAATGACTGAACTAATTATCCGTCTAACTGCCCTAATACGTTTTGAACCCAATTCTCAAGTATTCATTAGAGGCGATAGTCGATTAGCTTATGGGGAAATTATCAAAGTGATGTCGCTCTTGCAAGAAGTGGGGGTGTATAAGGTAGGATTATTAACAAAACCATTATAATAAGTTATTTTGTACCTATAGATGTTCAGAAAAATAATTTTTTGATCAAACCTGGCAGGTTTTGGAAACCTGCCAGGTTTTGAAGAATGATTTCAGTTTAAAAATCCTTCCATTCATCGTCATCTTGTTGGGAAAAACTGAAAACGTTAGGATTAGGATTTGGGAGGGGGAGCCATTTTTTAGTTTCGTCATGTTTTTTAAGCATGACTTTTGAAGATACCGTTGGTATCGTTTTGGCAGTTTTGAAAAAGGCAACATGTTCTTTAAGATTTTGAGCATCTTCTTTCATAGATTGGCTAGCATTGGCTAATTCTTGAACTAAAATGGCATTTTGCTGAGTGACTTGATCCATCTGCATTAATGCCTTATTGACTTGCTGAATGCCTGTTGACTGCTCATGACTCGCTGCTGCAATTTCCGCCATAATATCACTGACTTTTTTGACGACAGTTACAATTTTTTCCAAACGGGTATCGGATTGATTGGCTAAACGGGTACCTTCTTCGACTTTATTCACACTATCTTGTATCAATTCCTTAATTTCTTTAGCGGCAGTTGCACTACGTTGGGCAAGATGACGTACTTCAGTGGCAACAACTGCAAACCCACGCCCTTGTTCACCAGCACGCGCTGCTTCTACTGCGGCATTAAGTGCTAACAAATTAGTTTGAAATGCAATTTCATCAATAATACTAATAATATCAGCTATTTGTTGACTACTTTTCTTAATTTCAGTCATGGCACCTACAACATTGCCAACAACTTTTCTACCATTTGTAGCAGATTTTTCGGCATCGACAGCTAATTGTGCCGCTTCATTGGTGTGTTTAGCATTTTTCTGCACTGTGTCAGTCATTTCTTCCATACTCACAGTGGTTTCTTCTAAAACCGCAGCTTGTTCCTCAGTTCTTTGACTTAAACTGAAACTACCTTGTGAAATTTCAACGGCGGCATAATTGACTGTATCTGCGGTTTCCTTAATCGCGCCCATAACCACAGTCAATTGAGTCACTGTGGAGTTGACTTCCATTTTCAATTGTTCTAACAAACCGGCATAATTTAAAGTCATGCTTTGAGTCAAATCACCCTTCGCCATCGCCGCAAAAACACGTTTTAGCTCTTTAATCATTTGAAGGTTTAAATCCAACAATTGATTAATCATTTCGCTAAAGGTTTTGAAAAATCCCGTTTTAGAAGAAAGGTTAATGTGTTGTTGAAAATCTCCTTGAGAAGCGGCATACATAACAGCATTGACTTCTTGTTCCGTTGCTATTTCGGCTGATCGATCACGAAACTCTGTCACCCAACCTAAACGTTGCCCTTTTTCACTGAATACCGGATTAATACTAATATCAATATAAAGATTATCTATCGCGATATGGGTATGATGCGTGGTTGTGAGTTTATCTAGCAATTCACGCGGATGGCTATCAAATATATCAATGGATGTATCTAATAAACAATTGCTCTCAAAATCAGGTAATGCTTGGCGTAGTTTAGCATCGGATTTTTTTAAAAGTTGCGAAGCGGCATGATTAACATAAATAATTTGGTAATTATCATTGGCGATTAACACACTGGTTGTGACATTATCCAGGGCATGATTAATACGTAATGCTTTATCACGACTTTTACGCAGAGACTCATAAGCGGTATGGATATTATCGCGCATACCATTAATAGCATCTGCAATTTGCCCAATTTCATCTTGCCCAAAGTCAGGGAGACGATAAGTCATATCGTCACTTCCAGAATGGAATCCAGAAGTAGCCTTTAACATCATTTTAATGGGGTTGACAATATGTTTTTTACCGAAAAATAGGGAAAAAAGGGCAACCATAAAGGTTAATAATAATACGACAAAAAGAAATAGCTTAAGTTGGGCTACTTTTTTATCTGAAGCCTGTTCAAAAAAAATCACAGCTTTAACAGATTCAACCAAAATAGGCACCCAAGAATCATTTAGAGCGTTAATGGCATCATAGAACTTATCCGAAATAATATCCACTTGTGGATCGAGGATAATATTAAGTGCTTCAAGGGCTGGCTTCCATAAGCTTTGCACTTTACCTAATTGCGTTTCAATTTGCCCTGTACTCGCTGATAATTTAATATTTGCCCTGCTACTATTTTCAGCCATACCACCGTTTTTCAAAGCTGATAAAGACTTATCAAAAAAAATCACCATTTTTTTCAGTTTTTGTCGTTGCTCATTTGTAGATGATTCACTTTCCAATAAAGCTATCATAGCCCTCGTTTCATTTTCGATTTGGACAATTAGCATTTGTTGTCTAGCCGCGATGCCTATGATTGCAGCATCAGCCGTTTTACCGTTGATCATGTATAAAGAAATAATAACGGTAGCAACCATGAAAATGACAAAAGAACTAATGATGATAATAAATTTATTGTGAATACTCATTTTCAGTTATCAGTTACCAGTTATCAGTTATTGGTTATCAGCTTTTATCCTGCAAAAAATCCGATTTTTGGAAAAATCGGATTTCTTATAATTAATGCTTAATCTTTAAGCCAACAAAACGCTGTTTGACGACTTTTTGCCCCTCAGGCGATAATACCCAATCTAAAAAGGCTTTGACTTCGCCTTGCGGTACACCCTTAGTCGCAATATGCAAATTTCGGGTAATGGGATAATTAGGATTATTGACATTTGGCTCTTGACCGTCTACACTTAGACTTTTTAACCCCTTTTTGCCAATAAGAAAAGCAAAACTCAGTTGCCCAATTGCCCCCTTTTTCCGCGCAACAACGGAAAGCATTTTCGCATCTGGCGTAATAACTTTCACCCCCTGATAATTTTCACCATCAAGTATTGCATTGGCGAAAACTTTTCGTGTAGCGGAGGAACGCTTAACAACCAGGGCTTCGATAGGCAAATCATTGCCCCCTACTTCGGACCAATTTGTGATTTTGCCAGTGAAAATGCCCTTCAATTGTTCTGAACTTAATCCCGTTACGGGATTATCAATATTAACAATGGCTGCTATCGCATCCTTTCCAATCAGCGTGGCAACGACCCCTTTATCCAAAAATTTTGGCTTGACATCCCGCGCGACACCACCCATGTCACACTTTCGACGAACAGCACATTGTTCACCCCCGGCACTTTCCGGCACGGTGTTTATTTTAAAAGTGGAGGCTGTATAAACTTTATCAGCATCCACAATAAACTTGCCAACGGTAGAAGAACCTTCATAGTTAATTGTTCCTGCAATGACACTAGCAGAAGCGGCATATAAAAATGCAGCACCTAGTAAGCTTCTTTGAAATTTCATTTTAAAATCTCCTATCAAAAGTTTGATTATACTAAGGAATATGCACAAAACAACTTAGGCAACTTTAGGGTAACTAAAACGGAATATCTTCAATATCAAGATCATTCTCCATGATGGGTGGTTCAATTTCAGTCATTTTTCCACAAAGCACCTCCTGTAATATTTCATGAAAATTTTCATCCAGTTGTTGTTTTAAAAATGGGTACCAATTTGAACCGGTGTGGGTTGTTTTTTCGATAACATCAACAAACCCATTTTTCCAATATTCCCGTCTGGTTTCCATGCCTTCTAAGAACTTTTTGCGATGTATGCCGACAGGTGTCTGAAATTTGCCCAGGGCGGCTTGCGCTATTAATATAGGATAGGGATGTTTTTCTTCTTCACGATCTTTCCAAACATGCACCCCGCCTTCTTTAAGCAAATAAAGCCCTGCTCCTGGACCAATAATCTGCACCTCACGCCCTACCAATTTATCTCCCAAACGTTCAGGCGACAATTCATCAGTATAAATATATCTTTCCCCTTTGTTTCGTATCCACACAGCCCGTTCTGTGATAATCCAAGCATAATTCTTAAATAACTGATTGAAGATATTAAATATATCTGCTAAGTAGTCTGACGCGCCATAGATAGCAATTACACACAAGCCTGTTTCCGGTTGCACGGCATCTAATAATTGTACTTGCCAGGCTTTATACGCCTTTTGCCAATCAAGCAGAGCAGTGGTGACTCCTTCTACCGATGCATTAATGCCAATAAAGGCGAGGGAGCAATCAATTTCAATCAATTCGATCCGTTGCAAAAGTGTCTTAGTTTCTTCCAGTAACTTGTGCAAGGTACCATATTCATGTGCCATGAGTGGATCTTGCCAAAATTTTTCACCACGACGACGGCGATCACGTTCTAAAATATCCCATTTGCTCCATAATTTATTCATAAAAGGTCCATCGTTAATTTGCTGTGCTAAACGACGGGCAGTTGTAGCGGCGTGGGAAAGTTCTCGTAAGGTCCATTGGCTATCTTTTAAAGTTTGATCGGCACGGGCTTTTTTCGTTAATATCATGGTTTTAAATTCTAGCCCTGTTTTATTTTTGCCAACGGTAATTTTCATTGAGGTTGAAAACGGATAAGCGTTTAAAGTCGCCGTTAATGGAATCACAATTTGTTCATGTAAACAGCGTTGCAATTGGCGAGCACCATAATGGCTATCACGACTGAGATGAGCAAGATAGTCAATCACCGGTTCTTCGATTTTTAAAATCGCATCGCGTGTGCGTAAACCATCTCGCGCTATAATTTTATCCAGTTCACGGCGCACGATAGGACGCAAAACGCTTAAATCCAGCGCATTGAACGGTATCACTTGATCTAAACGATTAAACAATTCGGGGCGAAAAAAATGCTGTACGGCATGTAAATAGTGTTGATGTAGCGCGTGATTGCTACGATCTTTGTCATGGAAACCGGGACTGCGTTGGCGGCTGACACCTGCACCGATATTAGATGTCATAATAATCACGCTACTGCAAAAATCAGCCACTTGCCCCCGGGCATCAGTTAAGCGTCCTTCGCCCATGATCTGTAGCAGTAAATCATAAAACGCATAATGAGCCTTTTCTAATTCATCAAATAAAATCACCGAAAAGGGTTGCTGTCTTACTTTATTTGTCAATAATCCTGCCCCACCTGAAACATCGCCAGTCAAACGTAAAACGGCAACTTCGTCAGAAAATTCACTCATATCAAAACGGATCAGCCGTTCGCTGTTGCCAAACATAAACTCTGCCAGGGCTTTCGCTAATTCTGTTTTGCCCACCCCGGTGGGTCCGACAAATAATAGGGAAGCGATAGGTTTACCTGGGCGAGTGAGGCGAGTTTTAACCGAAGCTAATAAATTAACCACAATGTTAATAGCGGTATCTTGACCGAAGAGGCGTGATTGAAAAAATGACCTGGTTTCATCAAGTTTTAAGGTAAAATGACTATCAACTAGAAAACGTGGCATGCCTGATTCTTCACAAAATCGTATCACCACCGCTTCGCGATTTAATTCCTGTTTTTCATTCGTTTCATGATTGAGTAAGGATTCTAAAAAATGAACTGTTTTCCCAGGAAAACCGGAATAGAGGGCATAACGGTGTTGTAACCGTAGCGTTTCTTCAATGGATTCCTTTGGCATGAGCCGTTTTGGGTGAGAAACTCGCAAACGGCGGCGCACCAATTCAAATTGTTGAGTGACTGGTGGCGGTTCTATACGCAATACTTGAAATAAATTGCTATAGCCAGGTGCCCGCGTTTCAATCGTCGCCAGTTCTTCAGCAGTGCATTCTGTGATCATACGCACACTGCCCAATGCCAAATGTTCACGCATAAATTCGGCAATGCTAATTGGATTTCCCACATAAGCGCCGACTTCAAATAATTGAGCCAGATTACGCACATAAAGAATATCACCCCTAAGGCTTATTTCTTCCAGGGCAAGCCCTAGTGATTCTTCCCACCCGCTTTCAACGGTTAATTTCTGCAACATACGCGCAGCAGTCGTTTCCCAAAACTTCATCGAACCAAAACCATGCTGATTTGCCACACGGTATGCTTCCTCTATCAGGGCAGACTTACCCACCCCGGCACGTCCAACTAATAACACGCTACGGCTATATTTACCTGTTAAGGCACGTCGTATTTGTTCAAATTCCTTCTCACGCCCAAAACAACGACGCTGCCCTATGCGTTTTAATGATTTTGCCATTTCTGGTAACCATTTTTGTTCACGCCCTTTATATAAATTAGCTAACTCAGATAAACTATGAAAGCGAGTTTCTATCATGAGTTTATTAGCTTTGATGTCTCCATACCATTGGGTAGCAACTAAACTCCGCACAGAGGAATAACGTTTTTTACGGGAAAATTCTAGCTCAATAGCGTTTTGTAATACTGTAACCAGTTCTTCGGTGGTATTAGCATAGCTTTCTATGCCTAACGCAGGCACAAATCCCAAATAATATTGATTAGGGAGTTGGGTATAAAAATAATCAAAAGTCAAGGTTAGATCAGGATATAAAAGATGCTGACGGGGCGCGTTAAGGAAAACGCTTAATTGTGAAGTTTGTAATGACAAAGTCGGCGCATGTTGAAGCATTTCCAGATATTCACCCTGCTTAATTTTGCCATCTTCCAAGCCTTTGATAAGGGCTTTTGCCAGGGTTTCCGAAGATTGATTAACGGTGATGGCTTCTGGCGTGAGCAGGGGAGAAACGAGGTTTATTTCTTCAGAAAATGTTAAGCTGACAGTCCAAATGGGAAGCGAAAAAAGATTAGCCATTTTATCAGTTATCAGTTATCAGTTATCAGTTATCAGTTATCAAATTCACTACATAACTAACGGGTAATTTTTGGACTTTTTTTTTTAACGGTTGGTGGGCAAAAAAAACTTGCCCACCCTACATAACATGCCATATTTAAGCCGTTTAAAGTATATACTGTACAAAGACATAACTTGGACTTTCATGTAGGGTGGGCAAGGTCTTTTTCTTGCCCACCAACCGTTAAAAAAAAAGTCCAGTTTGTGAACGCGCTGAGTATAGGAAAGTATTTTAACATTTCCTCTGTAGAAATCCGATTTTTGAAAAAATCGGATTTCTTGAGAGCTTTATTAAAAATTTTTTCGAGGTTTCCGTTTTTTGAAGAAAAACTGAAACCTCGAAAAGACTTTTGCGTACCTACTTAATTCTTTTCATAAGTTATGTAGGGTGGGCAAGTCTTTTTTTCCCACCAACCGTTAAAAAAAAGTCCAAAAATTACCCGTTAGTATCAACTCATAAATAGGTTAACCACAATATGCATTTAAAAATCCCCCCAATATTTTTAGCTATCTGGTTCATCTTTTTTCTAGCTTCATGTGGGAAAAACGATGATGCTCAAGCACCCGTTG
>QNES01000120.1 GCA_003645255.1 Gammaproteobacteria bacterium | reverse complement strand
GTTTTAATCTACCCACCCTACATGACACTGCCATTAAGTATTGGGCTGACACTTTCGGTTCGCCCTACCAACTAAGGCACCATAATGCTAACGAATTTGTTTTTCACATTCTGTAAACACATAGTCTAAGTTACCCAGAACTTTTTGTGGCTCGGAAATTGAGTAGGAAAGTGGGTGTTTGGTGAATGTATACTTGACGAGGATATTGTTCTATCACTGGACTGACGTTTTTGAAGTTACTAAATGCCATGTTTTTTCCTATTTGGATCAAATTAAAACCAGACTTACCCGGCGTGTCTATCTATTCAAAAATAGTTTACAATGGTTCACTAAATCGGGAAGTGCATTTCATGGTTTATAATAGACTTGTTTGAAAATAAGCCTTGGACTGAAGTCCAAGGCTAAAAGCTCAAGTCGGCTAAAGCTCACGTAGGGTGGTTTCGAGGTTTTCGTTTTTCTTCAAAAAACTAAAACCTCGAAAGCAAAACCCACCGCAAATGATTATCAAGGATAGGTGGGTTTTCTACCCACCCTACACGAGCTCCAAGATGCCCGTTGTTTGGAGTTTTAAGTTTTAGCTTTGGACTTTTTACTGATAAATGACAACTGATAATTTAATATGAATATTGAACAAGCTCGTTTTAATATGATTGAACAACAAATCCGCCCTTGGGAAGTACTCGATCAGCAGGTATTGGATTTAATATCTAATGTGCCTCGGGAAGAGTTTGTTCCATCGGCATACCGTCACTTTGCATTTACTGATACCTCTATTCCGATAGCGCATGATCAAGTGATGATGTTTCCTAAAATCGAAGGGCGCTTATTACAAGCATTAATGCTCCACTCTAATGATACGGTGCTAGAAATTGGTACCGGCAGTGGCTATTTAACGGCATTATTGGCAAAATCGGCGCGACATGTTGATAGTGTGGATATTTTTGAAGATTTAGTCAAGGGTGCCGTCACTCAGCTTAAAGCATTGAATATTAACAATGTTTCCCTGAATATTGGCGATGCGTCCAAGGGTTGGAATACTGACACACGTTATGATGTGATTGTACTGACTGGCTCCGTACCGGTATTAAAATCCCATTTTTTGGAGCAACTTCATTGCGGTGGCTGTTTGTTTGCCATTGTCGGAAAAGAACCCGCTATGCAAGCCTTGTTAATTAACCGTATCGGTGAAAATGAATTTGATACAGAAGTTCTATTTGAAACGTCATTGCCCCCTTTAGTCGGTGTATCTGAACCTGAACGTTTTGTATTATAAATATTTGGTGAATTGGGAATTTGAGAACACAATCTACCATTTTTCCCAAGAAATCCGATTTTTGCCAAAAATCGGATTTCTAACAGGCGCAAAAGAAATACCATTTAATCATGATATATAAACACCTGAGCTTTTTATTAATAATTGGTTTATTGAATACCCCTATTCAAGCTGAAACCCTCTTAGAACTTTACCAAATAGCAGAACAAAATGATCCAGAGCGACAGATTGCCTATTCTGAATATCTGGCTATTTTGGAAAAACACCCCCAGGCGCGTGCCTTGCTATTACCGCAAGTCACATTGGGTGCTGACACAACTGAAAATTGGAGTTCGGAAGAAAGGATATTTGGAAATAGTCGTGAAAATACCAACATAGGTTACAATGTGTCTCTTACTTATGCACTTTATCGGCGTAATCTTAATATTCAGCTAGAGCAAGTTAATAGCCAAATTCAACAAGCTCTAGTGACTTTTGAAGGTGCTAAACAGGCATTAATGGAGCGAATAGCAAGCCGCTATTTTGCCGTATTGGCTGCTAATGATAATCTGAAATTTGCGCGTAGTGCGAAAAAAGCCTTTAGGCGACAATGGGATGAAGCACAGCAACGTTTTGAAGTGGGACTCATTGCTATTACTGATGTTCAAGAAGCGCAAGCCGGCTATGATTTAGCTGTCGCTGATGAAATCGCGGCGCAAAATGATTTAGATAATGCTTATGAAGCATTGCGCGAAATCACGGGAGATTATCATCAAATCTTAGCCGTTTTAAATGAAGATGCACCTTTACTTGGACCCGAACCGTCCGATCTAGATGCTTGGACCGAATTAGCATTAGAGCAAAATCCCCAACTACTGGCAGCACGATATGCAGTAGAAATTGCTCGTCAAGAAATTGAAAAACAACGTGCTGCTAATTCGCCGACTCTTGATTTAGTTGGCAGACATAGCTATAGTGATATTATCAGAGGTGAGAACAATACTTTTAACAGCCACACTAATAGCCTAAGCATACAATTAAATTATCCCCTGTATGAAGGGGGCGCGATACGTTCGCGCATAAAAGAAGCCAAAATACGATCTATTCAAACATTGGATAAACTAGAAAAACAACGCCGCACGGTTCAATCACAAACCCGTCAAGCGTTTTTAAGTTTGTTATCCAATATCAGTCGCGTTAAAGCCTTCAAACAAGCCTTAATTTCAACTGAAACTGCCCTCAAAGCCATACAAACTGGTTTTGAATTAGGTACCAGAACATCAGTTGATGTTGTGAATGCCCAACGAGATTTACTCCGCGCCCAGCGCAATTATTCGCGTACTCGTTATGATTACGTGCTTGACACTTTACAACTTAAACAAGCTACCGGTTTGCTCAGCTTAGATGACTTAGCTGGTATCAATAACTGGCTCACGCAACACACGATGAAATTGCAAATCGATGGTGAATAGGTTCCTGATTTAAGCCGTTATAGTTGTTGGTGCGAACCAATCAGCTAAATCCTTGCTTAAAAATGTTTCAACCGGCAAATATTGAGTGCCATCAAAGGAAAAAGTTAAGCCCACTAAACCATTTATAATGTTAAGAGTGCCAGAACGCAAATAAAAGTGCTCATCAATTAATCGCAAAGTACAAAAGCGTTCTAGTACCTTCTTAACGGTTTTAGTGGACACCTTGGCATTAGCCGGATAAGAACAACGTGGATAAATGAGATACATATCTGGAGCCAGCAATTGTTTTAAATCATAAAGGGAGTATTGATAGGGAGCATCTATTTGCCATAACATCGCTTGAGCACTTGCATAATGTAAAGTGCTATTAAAAACACCGTGTTCAGTAATGAGTTTATGTAATATGCCTTGGATTTCACTGAAATACCTATCAAAGGGGCTACTCACACGATGCTGTTGTGATAGCTCGTAAGGGGTGTTCAAACTATGAATATTTTTGTGGTTTGAAAAGGTTTTAGAAGGAAATAAGGGCAGGTTATAAATATCAAAATCAGCCACAATAAAACCCAAAAGCCGCTGCTCGTCACTAACCGGTTGTACTGCACTGATACAGGGACGACCGGTATTTTTACTAATATAGACGGATGATAACATAAAATGCCGCTTAGGTTCTAATCTGAAAGAAAAGGGTCGTCTTGAGAGATCCTGAGTGCGGTAACTGCTATCAACACCATTGCCATTGATATTAGAACTGATTTGTTTGCCAAATTTATCAACAGCATAAATCAAATGACAATGGGGTATGGAAAAAAGATGAGCCATGAGTACATTATCCAAATGATCTGAATCTGACCAAACAAGCGCACTTATGTTTGAAAAATTAAGCATCGTCGGTTCAAATAGAGCCGTTAAAAATTTACGTTGTTCTCGGTTTGTATTTTTAATCCACATTTTTTTATCCTCGGATATCCTGCTATAGATTTATTTATATATACTCCGCACGGTTAAAGTATAACCTAATGAAACATAAAGGAATAATATGCAATTTATACAAAGCCGATTTTTTATTTTTTTATTCAGTATCCACTTTATAGTTTCATGTCAGTTGACTCCTACGAAGCCAGCTTATTTTGAATTTGATGAAGGTATTCGCCAACTTGGCAATGGTTTGCTGACGGAATTAATAGAAAGGAGTGAATCTGATTTGATGGTTACTGTTATTAATCCCTTTTTAGATTCTGATAGTGGACAAGTTTTACAGGCGAGTTTTGATATCGAAGTTTTATTAATTAATGAAGCTCACAAACAGTTTCAATCTATCAATATAAGTCGGATGAGCTCGAAAAATCTTCGGAAAGCTCAATATATTATTAATGGGGTTATAAAATACCAGGGCAACAATAGCACATTGGCAAAAAAGCTTTACCAAGTTTCCGCCTCTATTGTTGATCTAAAAACTCAAGCTATCGTGACTAATAGTACAGTATGGATTGCCAGTGTTCACCTGAATTACCAACCAATGCCTAGTTACAAAGACAATCCCATGTATGTCAAAAGTAAACGCTTGAAGTTTATTAGCAAAACGCTTGAAAGCCCGATAGGTACACAAATTGATGCTGGCTACTACAACTTTACTGAAACCAACGCACAATTGGTAACAGCACAAAGTGCTTATGATAGCGGAAATTATCAATTGGCATACAACTTATTTAAGCAGCTTATCCAACAACCGGCGGGGCAGATGATAGAAACTTATGGTGGTTTATACGCTGCCAGTTTTAAATTGGGTCACTCTCGTGAAGCTGAAAGGTATTTTACTCAAATGATCATTATTGGTGTTGAAAATGGAAATATTCCCATTAAATTGTTATTTAAAAGCAACTTGACGAAATATTTAGAAATTCCAGAACTCCAACAGCAATATGCCTTATGGTTGCGGCAAATGACTCTCTATTTTAAAAATCACCCCCAATACTGTTTCAATATTATTGGTCATACAAGTCGTTCTGGCGAAGCTGATTATAACAAAAACTTATCAAAACAACGGGCAAACACTATTCAAGAACAAATGCGAAAAATTTTTCAAGACATTATTTACCGTTCAAAAACGATAGGTAAAGGGCATACGGAAACGATTGTAGGGACTGTACCAGATAGCTTTGAAAATGCGATTGATCGCCGTGTGGAATTTAAAATAGTTGATTGCGATGGTTCGGATGACTTTTCTATCCAGGTGAATTAAGGTTCGAGGAAAGTAGAAATCCGATTTTTGAAAAAATCGGATTTCTTAAAAAATTAGGGATAAATGAATTCAACGCGACGGTTTTGCCACCAAGATTTTTCACTATGCCCACGAGCAATAGGCTGTTCTTCACCATAGCTCAATGTATTTAATCGGTTATAAAAAATACCTAAAGTCATCAGGCTATCTTTAACGGCTTCTGCCCGTTTTTCACCCAGGGCTAAATTATATTCGCGTGAACCCCGTTCATCGGCATGACCTTCCAAACGGACATAAATATCAGGGTGGTTATCCAAATAAGCGGCATGTTCTTCCAACACTGTATAAGATGCCTGTTTAATCACGCTCATATCATAATCAAAATAAACGATCCGTTGATTAGGTATATCTCCCAGCTGTGCCTCACCCATACTGCCACTTATTTCATCAGTTATGCCCGTACTCACTTCACTACCCTTTGGGATATTAGGTATTGTAGGCATGGGGCGGAAAATGGGAGGGGGAATTCTACTACTGGTAACCGTTTTTGGTTTTTGAACCGCTTTATTAGCACATCCTGCTAAGGTGATTAAAGCAAAAATTAACCCTAAATTGCGCCATTTTTTCATAAAAAATGCTCCTTTAAATATCAATAAAGAAAATATAAACGTTCAGAAAAATAATTTCAGACAGGAGGTTAGGTTTTCGATCTATCTATAAAAAGGTGACCACGCTGGTTCCCGTACTTCTTCACTTAAATCCACAGATAAACGTTGACGCACACGCCCATCTATTGAAACTGCTGCCAATTCAGAACCAGTCGCATAGATAATCATACTACCATTGGGGGCAAAACTGGGTGATTCATCTAAAGTTGTTTTGGTCAGGATCTTTAAATGTCCGTTTTCTAAATCAAGCACCGCAATTCTATATCCCTGTCCACTATTATGGAGCAAAGCCAATTTGCGTCCATCCGGTGATAAACGTGGGCGTGCATTATAAATGCCATTGGAAGTTAAGCGTCGCGCCTTGCCGCCCTTAACCGGCATACGATAAATATGGGGTTGTCCACTGCGATCTGAAGTAAATACGATTGATTTACCATCTGGTGCCCATTCTGGCTCGGTATCAATCGCATGATGATGAGTCAAACGAGTTAAGGAGTGATTATGCAATGTCATAATATAAATTTCCGGGTTACCATCCTTTGATAAAGTCAAAGCCAAACGTTTACCATCAGGTGACCAGGCGGGGGCTGCATTCAGTCCGCGTTTTGCGGAAACGAGTGTACGTTTACCTGTACGGATTTCTTGCATATAAACTGCCATGCGTTTATTTCGTTTAATGTGAGCATAAGTCACATAAGCAATGTGTCGTCGATCCGGTGACCAACTGGGTGAAAGTATAGGCTCATTTGATCTTAACATCAAGCGTGAATTAGCACCATCGGCATCGGCAACATATAAGTGATATTGTGTCCTTTTTCCTTGACGCTGCAAGGTAACATAAACAATGAGGGTATTAAAAACGCCACGTTCCATTGTTAGGGCATAATAGATTTCATCACTAATTTGATGAGCCACTTGCCGTAGCGTTTGAGGGGTAGCCGTATAGCGTAAACCGATTATTCGCTTACTGCCAAACACATCAAATAATTCAAATTCCACAGTATACCCCCCCACAACACCGCCGGAAATTCGCCCTATCACCAAATGAGGCATTGCTGCCGTTTTCCAATGTTTAAAACGGATTTGATTCGATTGAGAAGGATGTGCCGGCAAAATATGTCTTGGCATAGGAGAAAAACGACCGCTGCGGTATAAATCATTAGAAATGATACGGGCTAAATCTTGATGTGTTTGGGTGCCTGGTTGTAAATTAAAGGGAACAATGGCAATGGGATGTCCACCTTCTTCTTTGCCACCCACAATATCAATGTTTAAGATGGCATGAGCATGATTCAGTAATGTTAAATAGCTAAATAAACAATATATAAAAGTACGCATGATTTTTCTAGTATTTGGGTTTAAAAGTGAAAGTAAAATGTTTAAAAGTATCAAAAACCTCATTTGGAACGGGTAAAGGTGAAGCTTTACGAACAGCCAGTTTGGCAGAATTATCAAAAATAAGATTGCCGCTACTGTTCACAATGTTAACCTGCTTCACCACACCTCCACGTTTCAAACGTATTTCTATTACACAGGATAAACCCCTATAATAACCAGGAGGGCGTATCCATTGTGCTCGAACTTGATATTTTATATTACCTATAACTTCTTGAATCAGTGCTTTTTGATCAGCTTTGCGCTGTGCTTTAGCCAAACGCGCTTGTTCTTGAGCTTTTGCCTTAGCTTGACGTTTTTTTTCAGCCTCCAAACGGGCTTGCTCTGCGGCTTGGCGTTTTTTTGCAGCTTTACGTTTAGCTTCTTTTTCACGCGCCAAAGCTTCTGCAAATCTTTTTCTTTCCAACGCTTCTTGCCTTAAACGCGCTTTTTCAGCTTGTTGGCGTTTAAGTTCTTCTAATGCAGCCGCTTCTAGCAGTTGACGCTGTTTAAGCTTTGCTAATCGCTGTTGCTCTTGTTGTAGGCGTAATTTATCAAGTTGTCGTTTTTTCCGACTCAATTCATCTTGTTGGGCTCGCAGTGCCTGATGTTGAGCAATACGTTCCCGCTTTTGAATAGCTGCCAGCCATTGATTTTCATCAACTGTTACCGCTTGTATAAATTGTTCAGGCTTAGGTGGTGGTTTAGGTTTTTTCAGTGGCTCTATTGTAAAAAACAGCACTGCCAATAGCAGGGCATGTATAATGAGCGCATTGATAAAGGAAATAAATCGATCCCACATCTTAATTAACCGTTCCCGTTGGTAAACCTAAATAGGAACTCAAATCAAGTAATTGTGCAGCTTGACACAGTTTTGGTGACGGTTCTACCCAGCCAACTGTGATATCAGAACTATTGATAAAAGCCATTAATAATTGTAAAGCCGCTGTATCTACCCGTTCAACTTTTTTTCCGCACAATTGAACTCTTGAATCATGATATTGCTCTAAACATTCTTTTAAGTCTTTTAATTGTGCTAATGTCAAATTAGCTTCTAAAGATACTTTATTCCACTCACTCTTCAATGAAACAAGCGAATCAATGGATTTATTAGCTTGTTTATTCACAGGGAGAGTGATATTAGGTTTGGTAGAAAATTTCAACTGAAAGTTTTCGGCATAATGATTTTCTACATCTGTAGGTTCAAAAGTAAATTCTTTTTGCTCATCATCAGTTGAGTTAATTTGCATTTTATTCATTTTAATGTCCTGTACAAAGATATTTTACTTCTCATCTGTCAAAAAAACACGGTTAAAAATACTATTTGTACCAGACTTAGAATGCAAGGCAAGATTAGCTATACGCTCTTTATTTTCAGCTATACGCCTCTTTTCTTCAGCAAGCTGTTTTTCTTTTTCAAGCACACGCAAATGGGCTTCTATTTTTTCAAATTTCTCCATACGTTCACTCAATTCCATTTGCGCCGAATCAAGTAATTTCAATAATTGCTCGGTTTTAGGATTGCTACCGCATTTTATTTGCTCACTTAAATTACCCGTTGCCAGGGCATCGACAACCCCAAGCCCTAGAGTCACCGTTTTGGCAATCTTGTGTGACACAATAAAAACAATCAAAACACCACTTACTATAATGATGATCATAAAAATAGAAATCTTTAAAGTATTGACTATTTGGAAATGAGTTTTTTTTAAAAATTTATCCTCTTGAATTTTTATAGAATCAGTTAGCTTTTTCAAAGCTTTTTCTAATTTAGTAACTTGTTCAGCTCCTTTTCCCTTAAAAATTAAGTGAATGGCTTCTTCATCTAGCCCTTTGTTTTGCAAGGCAATGATTTCATTCAAAATTGATTCCCATTCTTTAAACAACCTAGTGAAATTGTCTAAAGCCCATTTATCACCCATAAAACGTCTTTCAATAATTTCCAAATTGTGAAAAACATTATTTTTATAAAAAATGATCGTTTTTTTTGTGATTTTTAAATTGCCATGCTCCCTTAATAAAATAATTTTTTTCAATTGGCTTTGTATCCTAACAATATTGAGATTGAGTTCATACAGTGCATGATTGATAAGCACCGGATGACTACTCAAACTCGTTTTGAGTTTTAATGAACTATGCATTTGAAACAGCGCAAAAAAACCGACAATCATCACAAATATTATCATCAACCAAAAATTGAAATAGAGTTTAGTGCTTATTTTCATTTTTAATTAACCAGCTCAAGAAATCCAATTTTTTGCAAAAAACCGGATTTCTACTGAATATAAAAATGGCTTATCCCCGTTTTTATTACCAAGTCACGGTATTTAAACCATCATAATTTCCATCAGCTGCTAAAGTATAGCCCTTAACGCGCTGATGTGTCGCCAAAACATGATCCTCATACCATAAAGGTACGTAAGGCAAGTCTTCAAAAAGTACCATTTGTAACTCACGATATAAGGCAGCCCCCGCTTCCAACGTTGCTGCCTGCTCCGCTTTATCAATCAAAGCATCTACTTTAGGATTATTCAAACGCCCTCGATTAGCACCTGACGGAGGAACGGCATCACTATGAAACACATACCGAAAAATATCTGGCATTTTAATGCCTACCCATGATAAGCTATACATTTGAAAACGTCCAGCCTTAATATCACCATAAAAGGTTCCCCAATCATAAGTGCGTAAATCCATATTAATCCCGACATCCGCTAATTGTTGTTGGATCACGGTAGCGATACGAATTCTAAATGGATTGCTAGAAGTTTTATAGCTCAATGTTAACGGATTCGCAGCGTCAAATCCCGCTTGAGCTAACAAATCCCGCGCTTTATCTGGATTATAGGGATAACTCGGTAACCCAGGATGCCCCGCCCAATGGGTAGGAGGTAATAAAAAACTACTGGCTGGACGCGCCGCATTACCTAGCACATAGCGAATAATTTCTTCACGGTTAACAGCATAAGCAATTGCTTCCCGAATGGCAAATTGTCCCGTGACATTATCTTGCAGATTAAAACCTAAATAAGTGAAATTAGTACCTTGACCCTTTGTCATTTTGATCTCAGGGCGTTTTGTCAGCCAGGTGACCAATTCAGGTGATAAATCGTTCTGTAAAAGCTCTATTTCACCCCTGACCAATTTCAGTGCCCTCACCACTGGGTCCTTCACTTCCAAAAATTCAACGGTTTTTCCATCACGAAGTCGTTTCAAATACAAATGACTTGATTGAGGCCATTGAACGAATTGAAATCGACCACTGCCCACCGGATTTTTATTAAAAGGATGTTGAAGTTTAATAAGAGCCGCTGGGACAATGCCAACGACTAAACGCCCAGGAAACAAAGTATCCGATTTATCAAGGATAAAATCAATCGTATCAACATCTAAAACAGATATTTGCGTGATTAAACTCAAAGAACCACGATGAGGGGAAGCATTTTTTTTCTCCAAAATAAAATCATAAGTCGCCTTAACATCATAAGCACTTAGCGACGTACCATCATGAAACTGCCGCCCATCATCACCTAAATGAAAGCGATATTGTGTTTGACTCAGTTGCTCCCAAGTCGCCAAATCTGGAATTGGACGCAAATGATCATCAAAATCAACCAGGGCGCGATACAAAAGACGATTAATGCGCGTCGAAACCGCATCCGTCCCAAAACGGGGGTCTAAATTCACCGCAGCAGTTGATAACCCAAAACGTAGGTTACGATCTTGGGATTCGCTACAACCAGTGAATAGAATAGTGAATGATAAAATGAATAATAAATTTAACTTTTTCATGGTTATTTACCACCACACCATAACTTTGTTACGACCAGCTTGTTTAGCGGCGTATAACATCAATTCAGTACGATGTATTAATTCCTCTTTAGACAATTCTGTGATTTGATTGTTAGTATTTGTACTCGAATTAAAAGTTTCTTCAAGAGCTGTTTCTATATTATGCGCAATGCCTACACTCAAAGTGACTTTAAATGGGATACCTTGCAATGTGGAAAAAAAAAGTTGCTCACAGCTCTGCCTAATACGTTCACCTAAAATGTGAGCACCATCCACATTAGTATTGGGTGATAAAATTATAAACTGTTTACTATCATAACGACAAGGGATGTCAACTTTTTGACGTATTGAGGAATTGATGAGTTTTGCAACTTCTTGTAAGACTCGATTACCTTCTTCATATCCACAACTATCGTTAATTTGCCTAAAATGATCAATATCAATCAGTAAAAGCGACATCACACCACCATGGCGATGACTCCGATTTAATTCTTCTTGTAAACGGGTTTCAAAATAATGCCGCGTGTACAAACCGGTTAAATTATCTTGAGTTGATAATTTAAGCAGCAGTTCACCTTTAAAAGCGGTTTCCATGATGGCTACGATCAAGGGAGATAACGTAGTAAAGGTTTGCAAGCATTCTGTAGATAGAGGAAAATTCTTATTTTTAGAAAATACAGCAATACCTTTTATTTCATTGCTATCATTTAAAAACGGTAAACATAAACATTCAAAGCTGTTATCTATACCCTTATAAAAAGGAAAAGGCAACAAATCAATCAGTGTTCCATGACAAGTCAAAGTATGCTTAGTTAAAATAATTTTTTCTAAAGGAGTGTTTTTAAATTCAATCGTTTTATTAGGGAAAGTGAATTCTCCCTTGAACAACCCACCAATCAGTATACCATTATAATCATCCAACACGCTAAACAAAGCAACTTGTTTGCTATTAGCTAAATGGGCTATAGTATTAAGTGTTTGTTTAATTAATTGTTCCATAATTTCATCCTAGTCTTGAAAATGGACTAATTAAACAAGTTATGCATAAAATATTCCAAATGGACAGCTATGTAGACAGAACCCAGCGTATTATGTAATTGTAGGAACAATCCTTTATGGTTGCCCTGAGTTACAAAAATATAGTATTTTTACAACCTCGAAATCATAAATAAAGCTTATGCTCTTGGAAATTTTTAGTTTATTATTATTAGGCATGATTGCCGGTACGTTTGCAGGTTTATTAGGCATAGGTGGGGGTATTATCATTGTTCCAATATTAGTCTGGATTTTTAGCAACAATGTTGAAATACCAACTGCTCATCTCATGCACGTCGCCATAGGTACAACCCTAGCGACAATCGTGATCACATCACTTTCTTCCATCATTGCCCATCATCGACATCAAGCAGTGCAATGGTCAATTTTTTGGCGACTTACCCCTGGCACTATTATAGGTGCCGCATTGGGGGCTATCATTGCTAAAACCTTGCCAAGTGAAACATTACGAATCATTTTTGCAATATTCATATTAATCGTTTCGGTGCAATTGAGTTTTCTAACCCCCCCAGCACCTTACCGTCAATTACCAAGCCGCTTAGGAATAGGCATTGTGGGTACATTGATAGGTAGCCTTTCCGCATTAGTTGGCATAGGCGGTGGCTCATTAACAGTACCCTTTTTAGTTTGGTGCAATATACCCATTCGCAATGCGATAGGCACCTCTGCAGCTTGCGGTTTTCCCATTGCCATTTCGGGTGCTATTGGATTTATTGCGACGGGCTGGCATGTCAGTGAATTACCAGCCTGGACAAGTGGCTATATTTATTGGCCAGCATTTTTGGCCATTGTGCCAAGCAGTTTATTATTTGCACAATTAGGTGCAAAATTAACCCATACTATACCGGTTAATACACTGAAAAAATTTTTCGCCGTATTTTTAGCACTGGTAGGATTTAAAATGTTGCTAGAATTTTAAAGATAAAACGAATTTGTATGAACCTATCCCACTATTCAAAAATGCGGAACCCTTCATTCCAATCGTTTGGTTTTTAAGCAAAAAACGAGGGTAAAGAAATCCGATTTTTTGAAAAAATCGGATTTCTCAATTCAAAAATGAATAGTGGGATAGGTTCATCTAATGTCGGGTGGACAAACAAAAAGACGTTTGCACATCCTACCTGATTGCATAAGCGGCATATTAATTGCATAACAATTTGTTTATTGTTTCAGGTTATATTAAGAATATCAATAAATAAAGAAATGGTTTATACAGACAAAATAATTGAGTGGTCAGATGAACTCAGTGTAGGCATTCAGGAAATTGATGAGCAGCATAAAGTCCTCGTTAATATATTAAACGAATTAAATGCCGCTATAAAAACAGGAAGAAGCTTCGATATAAGAGTTAAACTGCTTGATAAAATTATTGAATATACGAAAACGCATTTTATTGTGGAAGAAAGCTTAATGCGTATACTAGGGTATCCTAAATATGAAGAACATAAGCAGCAGCATGAAATCCTTATGGTCCAGGTTTTGGAACATCGCGTTAAAATGACATCTTTGGAAGGCTCGTCTTTATCCAGTTATGACCTTTTGTTTTTTTTAAGGCACTGGTTGTCCGAACACATAATGAAAAGTGATAAAGAGTACGAACCATATTTCATACAGATGGGGGTAAAAAAGAGCTGGACCAAAAATTCTTGGCTTAAGAAGTTTTGGTCTTAACTGAAGTAGACACGTAGGTCTGTTCCTACAAGACCACACATATTATGTGATTTTCGGTGCTAACCTGCGTGTTCGCCTGGCTTAACTTAATGGCATTGGGTCTGTCCCTACGATGAATATATCACATCAAGCCCTTTAAAAGCCTCTCCAAAAACTCACAACGTGCTGAAAATTCAGGAATTTCTGACAACAGGTGCAATTTCTTTTCGCCCTCTAATTTATAATGAGATGGCTTACTTTGAATTAAGTTGATCAGTTGTTGTGGATCAAGATTCGGCTGATCATCAAATAAGATCGTGCCACCTGATTCTCCAAAATCAATTTTGCGAATACTCAGTTTAGTCGCTTTGAGTTTGAGTTCAGTAATGGCAATCAATGCCTTAGCGGAATCAGGTAATAAACCAAACCGGTCTATCATTTCTACTTGAATATCATCCAAGCTTTGAACATCGGGGGCATTGGCAATCCGCTTATACATAATCAAACGAGTATGTACATCTGGCAAATAAGTGCTGGGTAAGAGAGCTGATGTATGTAAATTTATCTCTGTGCCCTGTTCAAGAGGGCGATCTAATTCGAGTTGTTGTCCAGATTTGATGGCATTAACGGCGCGTTCCAATAAATCGGTGTATAAAT
>QNES01000119.1 GCA_003645255.1 Gammaproteobacteria bacterium | reverse complement strand
TTGCGAACAATCAGACGTATCCACGGTTGTTTCAACTCAACAAGCTGTTCAGTACCATCACCGCTGTCATCGTCCATGATGAGCAACTCTATTGCCAAGTCAGGGTACTGACTTCTTACTTGATCAATGCGTTCCACTAATTTTGGTAGGTTTTCTACCTCCTTATAAGTGGGTACGATAATTGACGTAGGGGTTAGGTTGGACATCTAGCTATCCTGTTTTTTTACTTTTATTGCCCTTTAGAGACGCTAAAAAAATGTAGTTTTTAAAGTTGTTAGTGATGCAAAAAACCAAGTTTTTAAAAAACTGGGTTTCTAAAAAGTTCAAAACTCAATTTTTTTATTATACACAAAATTTTGACATTGTTTATCTTTAAAAGAAAGAAATACTATTTTTTGAAAAAATAGTATTTCTAACATGCTAATGAGTCGTTACGAAAAAACTTAGTTTTTAAAAATTCCCAATTAACGAAAGAATGAAGTTTCGCCATTCCCCATTCCCCATTTAATGACCACCATTACCTAAATTTAATCCAATAACGCCGATAACAATCAAACTGATTGATACAATTTTAATTGCGCTAACCGGTTCTTTAAACCACACTATCCCTACAATGGCTATTAATGTTGTTCCTAATCCAGACCACACAGCATAAGCAATACTGAGATCAATTATTTTCAGCGTTAGTGCTAAAAGGCTTAAACCAAGTAGATAAAAAGTCAACATAGCTATCACGGGTATTAATTTAGTGAAACCATCTGATAGTTTCATACAAATCGTGCCGGTTACTTCCAAAACGATAGCGATAATAAGTAATATCCAACTGATTGTTTTTGGATCATAATTCACGATTCTTCCTCAGTACCTAAGTCCAAAATTCTATCTAAGCCAACTAGTTGTTCGCTTTTTCCTAAACGGATTAAGTTAACCCCCTGGGTGTTACGACTGACAATGGAAATACCATTAACTGGGGTGCGTACCAATGTACCACAATTACTGATCAATACAATGTCGTCATCATCTTCCACTTGCACCGCACTGACTACTTTACCATTACGATCAGAAGTTTTAATCGCGATCACGCCCTTACCGCCTCGCCCTTTGACTGGATAATTATCAATGTAAGTCCGTTTACCAAAGCCATTAACAGTAGCGGTTAGTACGGTACCACCTATATTGATAATCAAAGAAATGACTTTATCTGCTTCGGCTAATCTGATACCACGTATTCCACGAGCGGTTCTACCCATAGCACGTACTTTTTCTTCCATGAAACGCACTGCTTTGCCATTTTGAGTAAATAACATCACATCACGTTGTCCATCGGTAATGTCCACTCCAATCAGTTGATCGTCTTCATCTAAATTGATTGCAATAATACCATTAGTACGAGGGCGGGAAAAACCGGAGAGTGCTGTTTTTTTCACCGTTCCTTTAGCTGTTGCCATAAAAACAAATTTATTTTCTACAAATTCACGTATCGGTAATATGGCATTAATTCGCTCTTTTTCTTCTAGCGGTAATAAATTAACAATTGGTTTACCCCGTGATATGCGACTGGCTTGGGGCAACTGATAGACTTTTAGCCAATAAACTTTACCTAAATTGGTAAAGCATAAAAGAGTGTCATGGGTGCTGGCAATAAAGAGTTTATCAATAAAATCTTCCTCTTTCATTTGTGTTGCCGCTTTACCCTTACCCCCTCGTCTTTGGGCGGAGTAATTGCTCAGTGCTTGTGCTTTGATATAACTCTCATGGGATAAAGTTACCAAGACATTTTCTTCTGTAATTAAATCTTCTATACTGAGATCGGCAACTTCTGAGACAATTTGAGTACGTCGCTCATCACCATATTCATCACGTATCGCTTCTAATTCAAGGCGTATTACCTGCATCAGACGAGTTGTATTATTAAGAATATCTAGCAAATCATGAATGCGATTTAACACGATTTGAAATTCTTCCAAGATTTTATCTTGCTCTAAACCGGTCAAACGATGTAAACGTAATTCTAAAATCGCTTGTACCTGCGTATCTGATAAACTATAACCTGCTTTATTTAAACCAAATTCAGGGGAAAGTCCAGAAGGACGTGAAATGGCTGTATCTGCCGATTGCAATAATTTGATCACTACCCCAGGTTTCCAGCTTTGATGCGATAAACTGACTCGCGCTTCCTGCGGATTTTTAGCCGCCTTGATCAGCACAATAATCGCGTCAATATTGCTTAACGCCACCGCTAAACCTTCTAAAATATGTGCCCTTTCTCTCGCTTTACGTAATTCAAATACAGTACGCCGCGTCACCACTTCCCGCCGGTGGCGAATAAAAAATTCCAGCAATTGTTTAAGATTGAGTAAACGAGGTTGCCCATCTACCAGTGCCACAGTATTGATACTAAACACAGATTGCAATTGCGTGTGTTGAAAAAGATTATTCAATACCACCGCAACGATTTCACCACGCCGCAATTCAATGACAACACGAATACCATCTTTATCCGATTCATCACGTAATGCTGTGATACCTTCAATTTTTTTATCTTTGATTAATTCCGCAATTTTTTCGATGAGACGGGCTTTATTCACCTGATAGGGCAATTGGGTGACAATAATTTTTTGTTTACCTTCTTCTTCGCCCTCAATTTCAGTACGAGCGCGAATATAAACGCGCCCTCGCCCGGTACGATAACCTTCTAAGATTCCTTTAAGTCCATAAATAATGCCTGCCGTCGGAAAATCCGGACCAGGTATTAACTTCATTAAGTCTTCAATGGTTAAATTGGGCTCATCAATTAAAGCAATACAGGCATTAATGACTTCACGGAGATTATGGGGCGGAATATTGGTTGCCATGCCAACCGCGATGCCGCTGGCACCATTGATCAGTAAATTAGGGATACGTGCGGGAAAAACAGTCGGTTCTATTTCAGATTCATCGTAATTAGGTGCAAAATCGACGGTTTCTTTATCAATATCTGTTAACAATTCATGGGCAATTTTCGACATTCTGACTTCAGTATATCTCATTGAAGCAGGATTATCTGCATCAATTGAACCAAAATTGCCCTGCCCATCCACTAACATATAACGCAAAGAAAACGGCTGTGCCATACGTACAATTGTATTATACACCGAAGCATCACCGTGCGGATGAAAACGCCCTAAAGTTTCACCTACAATCCGTGCAGATTTTTTATAAGGTTTATTCCAAACATTACCCAATTCATGCATAGCATATAATGAACGCCGATGCACTGGTTTCAAGCCATCACGCACATCCGGTAATGCCCTACCTACGATAACGCTCATCGCGTAATCAAGGTAAGACTGTTTCATTTCATCTTCGATATTAACTGGCAGGATTTCTTTGGCAAATTGAACCATTTAAGTTTATGTATCCTTGATTGGGTCGTAAAATAAGTAAGTCTTTTCGATGTTTCCGTTTTTCTTCAAAAATCGGATTTCTTGAGAATTTCATTAAATTCATACTAACATAAGTGCTTAAAAAGATATTATTATACCACAATATCAAGTATAATTTATTCAAATTCCCATACGGTAATGCAAAAAATCCGTTACATTATCAAACTGCATAAACGGATTATTCTTTAATTGTTCCGCCAGGGTAGAAGAAGGTTGCGAGGCGTAATGGTGTCCTGGGTGTATAACTGTCTGTGGTGGTAAACTCGTACCGATTTTTTTTAAAGAATGGTACATTTGCTCCGGGGAACTGCCTTCTAAATCACAACGTCCACAACCTGATATAAATAAGGTATCCCCCGTCATTAAATGCCCATTAAGATAATAACAAGCTGAACCGGGCGTATGTCCAGGGGTATGCAAAACGGTAATCTGAGTTTTACCCAGTTGAATCGTATCACCATCGTCATGTAAACTCGCTTTTTCCAATTGATGCCCCGAAAATTCTGCCTCGGCTTTTAATAAATGAATTTGTGCATCGTATGTTTTTAAAAGCTCCGTTAATCCATTGGTATGATCATGATGACTATGAGTCAGCAAAATATCAGTGATTTGAAAACCTTGATGTTGTGCCAGGATAACCACTTTAGGTACTTCCCAGGCGGGATCGACGACTGCCGCTCGTTTGGAACTTTGATCTTGAATCAGATAGACAAAATTATCCATCGGTCCTAATTCCAGGGCGTGAATAACAAAGGGCTTGACATTTTTCATATTGAGTTATCAGTATATTCTTAATATTGAATTAGTATTACAAATTAATAATTAGAATTAGAATTACCTTTTATTATTAATAATTAATGGTTAATAATTAATTATTAACTGCTACGCTAAGAAATACGATTTTTCAAAAAAATCGGATTTCTATCTAACACGCTAAGGCTGAGTAGTTACAATTATAATTGAAATCTTATGTATTTCCAATATTTTAAATTTACTTTAATTTCTTAACTCTGGAGTAAAGCTAATGAGTCACGGCGCCTTGCCACCTAAACAAGGACTTTATGAGCCACAAAATGAACACGATGCTTGTGGAATTGGTTTTATTGTTCATATTAAAGGACATAAAAACCATGAAATTATCAATCAAGGTTTAACAATCCTGGAAAATTTGACCCATCGGGGGGCTGTCGGTGCCGATCCGCTGGTGGGTGATGGGGCTGGAATGCTTATCCAAACACCAGATGCGTTTTTGCGCGAGGTGTGTACTACTGCTTTTAAGACGCCCTTGCCACCGCAAGGTGAATATGGGGTGGGCATGATATTTTTGCCACGCCAGGCTGAAAATCGTGTGGCTTGTGAAAATATAATGGCTAAAATCATTGCTGACGAAGGGCAAGTTTTATTAGGCTGGCGAGATGTACCCACGAATAATGAATGCTTAGGTGAAAGCGTTAAAGTCGTTGAACCGGTTGTTCGACAAGTATTTGTCAAAAAAGGAGATAATTGCGTCGATCAGGAGACATTTGAACGTAAACTGTTTGTTATTCGCAAAATCATTAAACATACGGTTGAACGTGAATTGAAGCTTGATCTTGCCCATTTTTATATGCCTTCTTTTTCTTCACGTACTTTGTTATACAAAGGTATGTTGTTGGCTAATCAAGTGGGTATCTACTATCCTGATTTGCACGATAAGCGTATGGTAACGGCATTAGCTTTAGTTCATCAACGATTTTCGACGAATACTTTCCCAACTTGGGATTTAGCCCAACCTTTCCGCATGATTTGCCATAATGGTGAATTCAATACTTTGCGCGGTAATGTGAATTGGATGGCAGCACGTCGTCATTCTATGGTTTCATCGTTGCTTGGTGATGATTTGAATAAATTATGGCCATTAATTGCTGAAAAACAATCTGACTCTGCTTGTTTTGACAATGCCTTGGAATTACTTGTCGCAGGAGGCTATTCCTTAGCGGAAGCCATGATGTTATTGATTCCTGAAGCCTGGGCTGATAATCCTTTAATGGATGAAAAACGTCGTGCCTTTTATGAATATCGTGCTTCCTTAATGGAACCCTGGGATGGTCCAGCAGCGGTGGCTTTCACCGACGGTCGTCAAATTGGAGCCACTTTAGATCGAAATGGTTTACGTCCAGCCCGTTATTTAGTCACCGATGATGATATGGTTATCATGGCATCGGAAATGGGTGTTCTTGAGATTGAGCCTGCAAAAATCATCAAAAAGTGGCGTTTACAGCCAGGCAAAATGTTTTTAATTGATACTGAGCAAGGGCGTATCATTGATGATGCGGAGTTAAAATCGCAGTTAGCGAATAGTGCCCCCTATCAAGCCTGGTTAGATAAAACGCAAATTATCCTGGAAGATTTACCCCCTGAAGTGGCTGCGATGCCACCCTGTCAGGAGACACTTTTAGATCGACAACAAGCTTTCGGTTATACCCAAGAAGATTTAAAATTCTTTTTGATACCCATGGTGATTGGGGGGCAAGATCCGATAGGTTCTATGGGGGTTGATACATCCCTGGCTGTTTTATCAAATCGCCCCAGGATGTTGTACGACTATTTTAAACAAAATTTTGCCCAGGTCACTAACCCACCGATTGATCCCATTCGAGAAGAATTGGTGATGTCCTTAATTTCAATGATTGGACCACGCCCTAATTTGTTAGGACTTAACCAGGGACCTACCCATAAACGGTTAGAAGTGCATCAACCCATTTTGACCAATATTGATTTGGAAAAAGTACGCCGTATTGAAACTCGCACTGATGGAGCATTTCGTACTAAAACGCTGAAAATGCACTATAGTGCTGAACAGGGGGCAGAGGGTATGGAACCGGCCCTAAAACAACTGTGTCATGAAGCTGAAGAAGCGGTGCTGCAAGGTAATAATATTTTAATTCTATCTGATCGCGGCATGGATACAGATCATATTGCTATTCCAGCCCTATTAGCCACTTCAACCGTCCATCATCATTTGATCAAGGAGGGCTTACGCACTCAATCTGGCTTAGTGGTAGAAACCGGCGAAGCACGGGAAGTTCAACATTTTTGTTTGCTCGCTGGATACGGTGCCGAAGCAATTAATCCTTATTTGGCTTTTGATACACTATCTGCTATTCGATCTACCTTGCCGGAAAAACTGACCGAATCAGAAGTGCATAAACGCTATATTAAAGCTATCAATAAGGGCTTATTGAAAGTCATGTCAAAAATGGGCATTTCCACTTATCAATCTTATTGTGGTGCCCAGATTTTTGATGCCATCGGTTTGAAGGATGATTTTATTGAACGCTATTTCACCGGTACGAAATGTCAAACTGCCGGGGTGGGTTTAGCTGAAATTGCGGCAGAAACCGTACAAAAACATCGCTTGGCTTATGGTCAGGCACCCTTGTATCGCAATGCCCTGGATGTAGGTGGAGAATATGCCTATCGGGTACGCGGCGAAAACCACGCTTGGACACCCCAAACCATCAGCAAATTACAACAAGCCACCCGTCGCAATGATCGTACTTTATATGATGAATATGCTCATGAAATCAATGATCAAAATGAGCATCTATTAACATTGCGCGGCTTGTTTGACTTTAAACTGGCTGCTGAACCGATTTCTTTGGAAGAAGTCGAACCTGTTTCAGAAATTGTTAAACGCTTTGCGACCGGGGCAATGTCTTATGGTTCTATTTCTTATGAAACGCATACGACGATAGCTATCGCCATGAATCGCCTGGGTGGTAAATCGAATACCGGTGAAGGGGGGGAAGAACCGGAACGTTATATTCCAATGCCCAATGGGGATTCTAAGCGTTCTGCGATTAAACAAGTTGCTTCCGGACGATTTGGTGTCACAACCGAATATCTCGTTAATGCCGATGATATTCAAATTAAAATCGCACAAGGCGCGAAACCAGGTGAAGGGGGACAATTGCCTGGTCATAAAGTCAATAAAACCATCGCACGAGTTCGTCATTCCACGCCTGGGGTCGGGCTGATTTCACCGCCCCCTCATCATGACATTTACTCAATCGAAGACTTAGCCCAACTCATTCACGACTTAAAAAATGTCAATCCACAAGCTAGGATTAGTGTCAAACTCGTTTCTGAAATCGGAGTCGGCACGGTAGCCGCCGGCGTTTCCAAAGCCCATGCTGATCATGTCACCATTTCCGGCTATGAAGGTGGCACCGGTGCCAGCCCAATTACTTCGGTTAAACATGCAGGCTCCCCCTGGGAAATTGGTTTAGCGGAAACCCATCAAACCCTGGTATTGAATAAATTACGGGGACGCATTGCCGTGCAGACGGATGGAGGGTTACGGACAGGGCGTGATGTCATTATTGCCGCTCTTTTGGGAGCAGATGAATTTGGTTTTGCAACCAGTGCCTTAATTATCTTGGGCTGTCTTATGATGCGGAAATGTCATCTTAACACTTGCCCGGTAGGGGTTGCCACGCAGGATCCTGAATTACGCAAGCGTTTTACGGGAAAATCAGAATATCTGGTGAATTTCTTCACGTTCTTAGCCGAAGATATCCGCGAATGGATGGCAAAACTCGGTTTCCGTACTATTAATGAAATGATTGGACGCTCCGATAAGTTAGATATGCGCCGAGCCATTTCGCACTGGAAAGCTAAAGGGCTTGATTTTTCACGTATTTTATATAAACCCGAAATGGGTCCTGGTGTAGCAGTTTATAACTGTGAAGTACAAGAACATGGCTTAGAAAAAGCCCTGGATCAAACCCTCCTTAAACAAGCGAAGTCTGCCATCGAAAACCGTACTCCAGTCCAAATCGAAATGCCTATTCATAATTATAATCGGACTTTCGGTGCCATGTTATCGGGCGAAATTGCGAAACGTTATGGGCATGCAGGACTACCAGAAGATACGATTCATATCAAAGTTGTTGGCTACGCTGGACAGAGTTTTGGGGCTTTTGTTGCACAGGGGGTGACGATTGAACTGATAGGTGAAGCCAACGACTATGTGGGTAAAGGTTTAAGTGGAGGTCGTCTCATCATTTACCCGCCCAAAGAATGTCCGATTGTCGCAGAAGACAATATTGTGGTTGGTAATACCGTCTTATATGGTGCGATTAGCGGTGAATGCTATTTCCGAGGTGTTGCGGGTGAACGCTTTGCTGTGCGTAACTCCGGCGCGATTGCCGTGATTGAAGGACTCGGTGATCATGGCTGCGAATACATGACAGGCGGCGTTGTCGTGGTACTTGGCGAAACCGGTCGTAATTTTGCCGCAGGAATGAGCGGTGGTATTGCTTATGTATTAGATGAAACAGGGGATTTTGAACAACGGTGTAATTTGTCGATGGTCGAATTAGAACCGGTTGTTGAAGAAGACACGGCGATAGAAAAAGCCTATCATCAGGGCGGTGATTTAGAAACGCATGGCAATGTGATGCACGATATGACACGCCATGATGCTATCCGTCTCAAAACATTGATTGAACGACATAGACAATATACAAACAGTCGTCGCGCCTCAGACATTCTGGATAACTGGGAAAACTATTTGCCCAAATTTGTTAAAATTATGCCGGTTGATTATCGACGGGCGTTGATGCAGAATAAGCCTTAAAAATGCTTTAGCTTTAGACCTGATAGGTTTCTAAAACCTGTCAGGTCTGCCGTTTTTTTTAAAAAGTCTCTCAAACATTTTCTGATTCCCACTCGTATGAAAAACTCAAAAGACTTCGTACAAGCTGATATGTTTAGCTCTCTTTTGCCAAAGCTAAATGAAGACAGCCCTTTATTCTCGAAAGAGTATAAAGAACAACAAGAGTTGATTGATAAACCTATTGATTATGTCAGTCGAAAGGCAATAGAATTACATCCTCTTGATTTCCTTAGCTTTTTTTCTGATTTTCAAAATCTTTCACAGGATGAACTTAAGAAAGTCAAAATACTGGATGCTAATAGGACCTTAGAAGCCTATTTCAAAAAAGAAACAGATTCTTTGACACTAATTGTTGAAACAGATATTGACAAACTGAGGGACACCGTATTTCATATTGAGGTGCAAACGTCTTATGATAAAACGATAGATGAGAGACTTTTACTCTACGATGTGTTGATCCAAAACAAAACCAAAAGGTCCAAAGTAAAAACTTTGCTGATCAATCTTGACCCCAATCCTAACAGCCGATTGTTAGGGAGTCATGATTTTGGTTCCTTCAAATTTCAATACGAAGTCAAGAATTTATGGGAACAAAGTTATCAGGAAATCAAACAAAAAGGATTGATTGGACTGTTACCTTTTACCCCATATTTAGCCGGAGGGAAACAACCCGAAATTAGGGAAGCATCGGAAATCATCAAAAAAGAGATTCCCGAATCTCAGGAACAAACAGAAATGCTGTTTTTACTTGCTATCCTAGCTGGAAGAAAGTATAATACAGCGGGTTTTAAACTACTTTCGCCATCAACTATCATGAATATAGAATCACTTAGAAATGATCCAACAGCCAAGGAACTGATTCACATTTTGTTCCCAGATGAAATAGCTGAAGCCAAAGCCGATGGAATAGAAAAAGGCGTTAAAATGGCGACAGAAAATTTGATGCGTCGCTTAACTAATGTACTCAGTGATGAACAAATTCAGCAACTCAAAGGGGAAGTAGGCATTGTGGCACCTACGCAATGAATCAATGTCATTAAGTTAAGTCAGGGCAAAAACAATACCTGGGGTTTTATAGGGCAGACCACCGCGAATGCCCTTATCTTTTTCTCGTTCCAAAATTCTGTTTGGGAATGCTTTTATTGGTGGTGGGCAACAACGTTGCCCACCCTACAGGGCTAAAGCGCGGGCCTTAAACCCATAAAACTCCCCAAAAAAAATCGAAGAAGAGTAAAAGGGAAAAAAGGGAAAAAAGAGTAAAAGGTTAAAGAATCCGCGCAGCCACACGGAAACCATAGTAGTCGACACGGATGACGGGGTTGTACCTGACGCGGTAGGCGGAACGGACGTTGGTCGGGTTGCCGACCCACGAACCACCACGCAGCACTCGGAGACTCTCTTCACCTCCCTTCCAGACACTCCCATCAGTCGGCGCACCTTCATAATTTTCATGCCAATTATCAGTACACCATTCCCACACATTCCCCACCGTATCATATAGCCCAAACGGATTAGCCTTATAGTCTCCTACTGGAGAAGTCTGCTTAAGATTCATACCGTAATTTGCCTGACTTTTATCAATTTCATTGCCCCACCAATAATCAGTCTTGGTCCCGGCGCGAGCGGCATATTCCCATTCTGCCTCAGTTGGTAAACGATAGGGTTGTCCTGTTTGTTCGTTTAACCATTTGGTATAAGCTACGGCATCATTCCAACTCACACACACAACCGGATGATTATCGGTTTGGGAAAAATAAGGATTATGCCAATTAGCATCTTTCGGTTTTTCAACTTCTTGCTTTTCTTTATTCCATACATAAGCACCATCACCAGTTTCCGCCTCCGTCTTATACCTGGTGGATTCTACAAACTGCTTAAACTCACCCACCGTCACGGGATAACGTCCCATCGCAAAACTCTCCACCGAAACTTCATGCACAGGTTTTTCCCTATCATAACCGTTACCGGTAATATCTCCCATCTGAAACCGCCCTGCCGGTATCACCACCATTTCCGGTCCTTCGCTACCATCTTTTAAACGATCACGGAAAATATCGCCTGATTTCTTAGGTTTCTTACTGACTAACAAATCCGTTAAACGCGCAATCACCTCTGCCGTTTCAGGGCGATGCTTAGGATTTTCCTCCTTACAATCACACAGCAATTCAAATAAATCAGCCGGTGCATCCTTCAACCGGCGCGGATTCAAATGACGCGGACTTTCACCCGTCATTAACCGATACAAAGTCGCCCCAAAGGCATATAAATCGCTTTTCGCACTCGGTTCACCATATTGGTTATCCCCTAATTGCTCAGGCGGCGCATAATCATAAGTCCCGGCAACGATACTCTGTCCAAATTGGGTTAAATCGCTCCGACTACGGCGTGACACCGCCTCAGCGCGTAAAGAAGTGGCGACCCGGGCTAAACCAAAATCAATGATTTTGACCATTAGCCCTGTCTTCGTGGCTTTAAATAATAAATTAGCGGGTTTGAGGTCCAAATGATAAATGCCCTGATGATGGGCAACTTGTAGCCCTTGCGCGATTTGTAAGCCGACACCTATCCCGGTTGACACATCTAATTTACCCTGCTGTGCTAACCAAGCTTCGCCATCTAAGGCGCCCTCAATATATTCCGTGACAAAATAAGGTCGTCCCGATTGGGTGAAATCACAATCTAAAGGTTTTGGCACATACTCACCGGCAATACGGCGCATCAGCATGGCTTCTCTAAAAACTTCATCACGCGGACCCTTATTGCCCTCCCAAAAACACTTAACCACCACTGGGTTTTCTCCCCATTGATCCTCACATAAAAACACACATCCCATCCCCCCAGCCCCTAAAAGCCGCTTCATCGGATATTTGTTCACATCATGTAAGGCATAACGCAATTCATCAAGCTTGCTCGCGGTGTCTAAATGCTCAAAAGCTTGCGAATAATCCTTATTCCACAGCCGAATTTGAAATAGGTTAAAATGGGCTAATGCGGTTTCCGCCCGATTATTCGTCATGGTGAGTGCTTGTTGAAATAACTTTTCAGCTTCGGCGGTTTCGCCAGTCGAAGATAACACCGTACCCGCCATAATGACTAACTGATCATAACCTGGCTTATTACTAGGCAACCGTTTTAACTTTGCCACGGCGGTTTGAATCAGTTTCAGACTGGCACTGCTATGATGCGTAAACTCATCACCTGCTTTCAATTGCTTTGACAATCCACCCTGCTGCATAAATTGCCGAAACTCTTTTAACAAGATAGCCACATTCTCATCAATTCTAATAATCGTACCGTGCAAAGTCCCCATCGCGGCTAAAACTTGATCAACCTTGCTATCCAATAAATTCGCCCAATTCTCAAAACGTTGAGAAAAGGCAATTAACGGTTGTTGGCTACTTTGCCAAGCGGTTTGAGCGGCTTGTAACTGTTCGGGAAGGGCATCCAGCGATTGTTTTAAACTCCCTAAATGGGAAGTTATTTGATTCGCCGCAGAAGAATCTCCAGCTTGTAAAGCTTGCATAGCCCTTGCATTTTGATCACCCAACTGTTGTTGGAACATCGTCGCCAATTGCTGTTGCGCCGTTTTAATATCGCGCACATCTGCCCATAATCCCTCACGTTGTAAGGTTTCCAAAGTCGTTTTAGTGCGCGGATCCTGACGAATCAGTTCACGCAAAAAAAATAAAATCGCATTACCCAATAATTCCTCATAACGCAAAAATTCAGCTAAAGTGTCATCAACCGGCGCAATCTGTTCTAAGACTAAATCAGTAATAGCTAAACTGCCCTGCTCATGAACCAACTCTGCTAACTCGGATTCGGTAAAAGGGCGATTCTCCGCTTCCAATTTGAGCGGTTGTTTTGATAAAACTTTAATCAATTCAATGAGTTGCAAACGCAATGACTTCAGTTCCGACTCACCGACTATGCCCTGTTGAGCGGCAAAAGGTTGTAAATAATGCGACTCAATTTTGGCAGAAAATTCACGATCCAATTTGGAACGGGTTAATTTTTGTAAAAAGGCTAACTTTTGTTCAGGTGCAGCCAACCCGGCAGTGATTGCTGGTAGGGCGTAACTATAGCCCTTCTGATAAGCCGTTGCTATCTCATAAGCGGTAAAGGTAAAATGTCGTTTTAAAATGAGCAGTGCCGGCTCAAGCCCCATTGTTTGGACAAGGGCAGCGATAACGGGGCTATCGAGCGCGGCACTCGCCCCTTTTTTGATGAGTTGTTGCATAGAAATTGTAAAGCGTGAAATTGAATTATAACTACAAGGATTGTATACTACTAACGGGTAAATTTTGGACTTTTTTTTAACGGTTGGTGGGCAAAAAAAAGACTTGCCCACCCTACATAAAAATCCAAATTTCAGTGCTTTTATCGCCTCCAGCCAAAAGGATGATTAGTTATGTAGGGTGGGCAAGTCTTTTTTTGCCCACCAACAGTTTAAAAAAAAGTTGCGTAGGGTGGGTAGCAAAACCCACCGCAAATGATTATCAAGGATAGGTGGGTTTTTTACCCACCCTACACGAGCTACACGAGCTGCCCTTATATACAATCAGGGCGATAACGAACGGTTCGCCCCTACAGTTAAACCTCCTCAACCACTTCCGCCTTCTCACCGACAAACACAATCACCCAACTTTTCAAATTCTCCAACTGTTGGATTTCAGGAAACTGCTTATACCGTTTGATTTGATTAATCGCCTCTTTTCGTTTCTCGTTTAATCGGCTACGCTGCTTCTTGTTCAAATATTTTAATTCCAGCAAAAATTGATAATTTGGAGCATAAGGTTGGCGGTATAACAACAGAATATCGGGGTATTTCTGTTCAGGTTCGGGTTCACTTTTGATGAAATACAAATTAGACAAACTGGCAAAGCCAACAAATAATGCCTTGATGTATTTTTCATCAAAAAAGATGAAATCACGGTTGGATAAGGTTTTCAAAGCATTTTCCGTCAAACTCACAAAGGGCATGATGTTATTATCCTGCGCTAACTGTTCCAACTTATCACGAACATCATTAATTTCAAAGTCGAGTTGAAATTGTTCCCTGAGGGACTTGATAAAAAACTCTAAATACAACTCCTTAATGACATAATTTGGAAAGGAAAATTTGAGACGAGACAGTCTCGTTTGATGAATGGTAACTAAACCCATATAAAATAACAGGCTGATGAAATCATCCTGATCAAACTGTTTTTCAAAACTAAATTGCTGAGTCAATAAAGCCTCAACATGCCCTGTTTCGATTAAGCCTTCCAGAACCACTTGATAATGTTCGCTGCTTCCCAATCTAAACAAGCGACGAATTTTACCATAA
>QNES01000118.1 GCA_003645255.1 Gammaproteobacteria bacterium | reverse complement strand
TTCGGGTTGGGAACCAATGACTAATTCTAAATCAGGAATAACGTCAATAATAATTTGCCCGTTATTGCCTACCGCAGCCAAGATTTTCGTTTTCCACTTTGCCAGAGTTTCTACATTTTCCATTAGTAAATAACGACAAAATTCGTTAAAAGCTTGCGTAATGGCAAAGTAGGGAATATTTTTCTGGAATTGATCAAACTTACCGGCTGCAAAATAGCCCCGCTTTTCAGTCATGGGTTTATGCACCTCATGTACCAGGGCGGTTTTGCCTACGCCGGAATAGCCTGCGACAAGCATCATTTCGGCGGTGCCACTACTGACACGTTCAAAGGCTTGTAATAAAATGTTGACTTCCTGATCGCGCCCATAAAGTTTTTGTGGAATTTCAAATTTTCCAGAAAAGTCGTTTTGGGCTAGTTCAAAGCTGAAACCTCCGAGGTTTTCAAAACATCGGAGGTTTTTGAGACATTCCTCCAAATCAGCTTTGACACCAAAAGCGGATTGATATCGATCTTCGGCGTTTTTTGCCAGCAGTTTCATGACGATGTTGGAAACTATTGTGGGGATTTCAGGATTGACTTCACAAACGGGGGAGGGCGTTTTTGCTAGATGACAATGCACTAACTCCATTGCATCAGTAACCGTAAATGGCAATTGCCCACAAAGCAATTCGTAAAAAGTGACTCCCAATGAATATAAGTCGGTGCGATAATCTATACTGCGATTGATGCGCCCGGTTTGTTCCGGGGATAAATAAGCTAATGTGCCTTCTAATTGCTCCGGATTTTTCAGAGTCGGATTTTCACGCGGCAGACGGCTTGCAATGCCAAAATCAATGATTTTCAATTGCTGAGTGTCAACACTCATAACAATATTGCTTGGGTTAATATCTTTATGAATGATATTCGCTGCGTGAATATTGCCTAAACTGTCAGCGATTTGAATGGCAACAGGCAAAAACGCTTTTATCGTCAATGGATAATTTGCTATTAATTGTTTTAAGGAGTCGCCCCCAAAATCTTCCAAAATAATAACGAGCGTATTTTGGTATTTTTCAATACCATAAACTTTGATAATCCCAGTTAAATCAAAATCCTGAGTGATTTCATATTCTTGTTGATAACGGGTTAATTCCGCCGGGGTTGGATAGTCTTCTTTGAGCATTTTCAAGATAATCGGCTGATTATCCTTTTTTCGCAGCCCCCGATAAACAAGCGAATTAATGCTTTCGTAAATCTGACGAGCTATTTGATAGTTAGGAAGAGTGAACATGGTAATTAGTTTTTTCTAAGGTGAACTACAAGGATTGTATAGATTATCGGAGAAATATCTTGGCTTAAAGACCTGATAGGTTTCCAAAACCTGTCAGATATGAGAACTTTTATTTTTCTGAATATCTATAGATAAAAGGTAAATGTCGGGTTACTAACCCGACCTACCTGGCTACCTGGCTGCCCTATTCCATATCAGCCTCACTATTGATAATGAAGACTCAAAAACCAAAAACGCCCTGGCGTGTTGTAAAAATAAGCCGTTTCATATTCCTTGTCAAGTATATTTTCCACCCGCGTCCGCAATGCCCAATGTTTATTGAGCTGATATTCATGGGTTAGATTGAATAGGCTATAGCCACCTAAGCGTTTCGTATTAGCAGCATCCTCATAGCGGGCACTTTGTGCGAACCAGCTTAATTCCAAGCGTGTCGCTCCCCGTTTTTCGGCTATCGCCACATTCATTGTCTTTTCAGCACGGCGGGGTAATAAATGGCCGGTGGTTTCATCTTCAGGATTTAACCAAGATACCTTGGTATTAAATTCCCACTGACCTCGGTGCCAGTTGACTGCACCATCCATCCCTGTTATTTTGGCTTGGTTGATATTGTCGGCAAAATAACGGCTGGTTGCTGCATCAAAATTGGTCGCAATCAATTTATCAATTTTGGTCTGATAAACATTAAGTGACCATCTGTAGTGAGGTTGCGTACCCATCAAACCCATCTCAATACTGTTCGATTCTTCGGGAACTAGATTAGGATTACCAAAGTTTGGAAAATACAATTCATTAAACGAAGGGGCTTTAAAGGCGGTGCCATAAGCCATTATCAAGCGTGTTCTTTGGCTCAGGGCATAACCAATGCTAATATTACCGGTAGTCTGATCACCAAATTGCTCATTATCATCCCGGCGTAAGCCGGTTATAAAAGTCGTCCGACCGGATTGGGTTTGATATTCCATAAACACCCCTTTATTTTCCAGGGAATCGACCGTGTAGATAGTATGACTCTCCACCTCATCCTTTTGGTAATCATAACCGAGGGTAAACCGGTTTTGATTGGCAAGCAAAAAGTCATTTTGAAGGGAAACGGTTGTGCGATCAGTCTGAAAATAAGAATCTGGGGACTCCTCGAATCGATCAAGGCTCGAACCCAAATTGAGATTCATTAGCCACCCGTCATTGACAACATAATCGGTTTTGACACCTAGCACTCGTTGAACAAAATCCGCTTCATTATTAAAAGAGGAATCAAATTGCGTATTGCCCTGAGCTTGTAAAACATGCGCCTCAATACGCCCTTTGTCTCCAAAACGATGTCCCACCCTGGCACTCAATGAGGTGTTGTCATAGCCATCATCATCTGGCTCAATGGTAAAACAGCCGTCGCTACCCCGACAGGCATTAAAACCATCAGTTTGCAAATAGTCAGCACCTAAGCTAAACCAATTATCGTTTGTTGAACCTGATAGCCCGGCAGTGACTTGATAAGTATGGTCAGCACCCATACCGATACTGGCGCGTGTATGTGGTTTACCCTTACCTTGACGGGTAAAAATTTGTATCACGCCACCTATTGCCTCAGAGCCGTATAAACTAGAACGGGGACCTCGCACTATTTCAATACGCTCAATTTGTGAAACCGGTAAATGTTCAAATGCGGTACTGCCAGTTGTTGCCGAACCTATTTTAATTCCATTGACTAACACCAAAATATGATCGGATTCAGTACCGCGCATAAACAAAGAAGTGGTTTGACCTAAGCCACCGTTGCTGGTGACATTTAATCCTGGAACACCCCGTAAAATATCGAATAAATTAAGGGCTTGACTTTTATCTATCTCTTCGCGGGTAATCACCGTGACGGAAGCCAGTGAATCATCGATTGTTTGAGCGGCGCGATTTGCCGTGACGATAACTTCTGGAAGGATAGTTTCAGCCGCCCTTAAAAATGGAGCCAACCAACAAATTAGCAATAGGGTGCTCAGTCTGAAAAAATGATACAAGATGAGTTTCCTCTTTACATTAATTAAAAGAAATATACGGAGGAAAAAGTGACAAACAGGCACCGCGCCTATTAGTCTGCCGCCCTCCGCGACACACATTAAGAACCAATTTAGGCCGGTATCCGGACTCATAAGGTAATGAATCAGTCAATGGCCTTCCCACGTTAATACGCAGTGGCTTATCTATTGACCTTAACTTATTTACCGTTGCGGGGGCAGTATCGGGTTTGCACCGATTTCCCGTTTATCTTGTAGGCAAATGCCAATAAGCACCTAAATCGTTTTAAAGGTTTCAAGTTTAACAGTTTAATCCAGTGAATGGAAAAATGTCAACTTAGTGTGTTAGAAATACCATTTTTTGAAAAAAGGGTATTTCTGGCTGACATTTTTGCCCTTTGAAAAAAGTTCAAAATAGCCCTTGATTTTAAAGGGATGGCCCATATATATATAGGGTCTATCAATTTTAGATTTGTTGATAGGTGTGTTTTTTGATGATCCGGAGTAGGGTGGGGTACGAAACCCACCATTCAAGTTAGGCGTTTAATACGTCCAGCGTCTAGCTTATTTTTCAATTGGACGTTGAGGTAGCAAGAATGAAGAAGTGTGTTTTATCTGCTTGCCTGTTGATATTAACACAAGTCAGTATGGCAAATTCAAATTCAGAGGAGAAAGAATCTGATGAGAATTATCGTTGTGATGGGAGAGTGTGGTGTTCAGAGATGACTTCATGTGAGGAAGCGACATATTTTATACAAAATTGTCCTGGCACCAAAATGGACGGTGATGGTGACGGTATACCATGCGAAAGGCAGTGGTGTGGTCATTATTAACAAATATGTTATAATATGCCCAGGAAAATTATGGCGTTAATCCATAGCCATGTAGGGTGGTTTCGAGGTTTTAGTTGCCCACCACATTCTTCATAAATTATGCCATAGCGTCAATTTCAATTAAGATAAATAGGTACGCAAAATCTATTTTTAAAAATCCGTTAATAACCAATGTTTTATAATAAAACAAAAATGTTAAAATATTGATGTGTACTTACTTAGGTGGGTTTTCTACCCACCCTACGTTGCTTATTTTTTTCAATTGGATGTTGAAAGAGTAGTGATTTAACATACAGAATTTTCACCAGCCCAGATTTAATCATTAATCGGGCTCAAATTCAAACAACAAAAAGCTTAACTTTGCGCTGAAGCCTTTGCTGTAAAGAAAGACCGCGTGGTTTAGCTTGATCGTTAGGTATTCATAAAATAAGCTCATGCTTTATAAAGGTCAGTTGAAACGTTGGAATGAGGATAAAGGATTTGGCTTTATAAATTCTAAAACGGGGATGCCTGATGTTTTTATCCATATTTCTGCACTAAAAGAAATGAGTCGTCGCCCTGTAGTTGGTGATATAATTTATTACGAAATTCACACGGATAATGAAGGTAAAAATAGAGCAGTTAATGCTAGAATAGAAGGAATTAGTTTGGCTAAATCAAAAATAAGACGTAAAACGGCAAAAAATAAAAGCAATTGGTTTGTTTGGTTTCTTATTTGTTTTCTAATAATTCCTATTGGGTTGGTTCTTTATAAAATCATTAATAAAGAAGCTAATTCACCAAGTTATACAAGCCCATCAAGAAATTCAACTCATTCAACTTCAAAGGAAAAAGAATATAATGAGAATTACAGTTGTGATGGGAGAGTGTGGTGTTCAGAGATGACTTCATGTGATGAAGCGACATATTTTATACAAAATTGTCCTGGCACAAAAATGGACGGTAATGGTGATGGTACACCATGCGAAAGCCAGTGGTGTAATTAGCCATGTAGGGTGGGTAACGTGGTTGTCCACCTCATTCGTCATAAATTATGCCATAACGTCAATTTCAACTAAGATTGGGTGGGTTTTCTACGCGACTAAAAGTTGATAAATAGGTTTAATTCTACTCTGATCCCATGTTCTTTCTTTGTATTTGCGCCGCCACTTTATATACCGGTGCGATTTCATATTTTCTCAGAAATCGGTTCATCGCCGGTATCTTTTCCCTGGGCGTTCATGGAACAATTCCATCTCTGTTGGCTATCTGAGCCCTGATATCCAGCAGTTCATCTGCAGTATTCCACCACATTTTAATAGAGTCACATACAAAGTCGCTCGTATCACAACTTGTGCCAATATTTACAAACGATTCATTATTCTTTAAATCGTATATCGCATATGGAGTCACTTTTTTATCGGCAAAATTTGGAAAATCATGATCAAAAACTTCTATTGTTTCAGTCGTTTCAAGATGTCCTTCTCTATATAAATTTCCGATGGATTCTTTGATCGAAGCATCAATACTTATAATTGGGTTTTCACTGTTTTCATATTCTGTTCGGTATGAAGCTATCTTCTTGAACTGCTTATCTCTATTTTTAGGTTGTCCAGTTGATGTCTTTTTCAATGCTTTACGTTTAACAAATCCATGTTTTTTCAATAATTTCCTAACTATATTATAACGATCTTTTATACCTTTTTTATTCAGCTTTTCGCGAATTTCATGGCGGGTTAAATTGGTCCATTTAATCTTTTCATCCATTGGGTCACCTGCGGTATGTTCTCGTAAAATTTCCCAAAATATTTCATCAATATCTGGATTTTTTGACATTTCACATTTGCGTCCACCTCCTGAACGTCTGATAGTTGTTTGTTCTAAACTCTCCGGATTTGCCCGTTCTTTAATTCCCTTTCGGATTGTTTTTTCATCACAACCAAACAATGTCGCAATATACTATTCCGCCATGACCCAGCTTTTTAGCTTCGATTGCTGCATAGCGACGTCTATCTTTTTCTGAAAGACTTTCGTAAAGAGACTACATATCTTTTTCTATTTCATCACTATATTTCGTAAACATAATTGTTCCTTATTTTTATTCAATTTAAGATTCTTTTGTATTTGACAAGGCGAAATTATTTATTTCAAATAAAGGGAATTTATTTCGTGACCATTCCTAACGATGATGTTTTTTTTATCGCGGCTTAAATTGTTGATTTGAAAGAGCCGCACCCATTCGATTTCACTTGTGCTTTTTTTAAATATATCCTATTATACCATAGGGTGTGCGGAATGTAGGTTATAAGAAAAAAAATCTAAAAATTTTGACAAATTATCATTGTTTGAGTATAATACAGCGCAGCTATAGTCAAGGTGCAGCAGTGATAGTAGCAGGTATTTGGTTCAGTCTGAAAAGTTAGACTGGTAAAACCTGTGCATATTAACATTTCTTTGCCTGAAAAATGGATTTCACATATTGATGAATATGCTCATTATCATCAAATAACTCGTAGTGCTTTTATAGCAATGGCAGCACAAAAAATATTAATGAGTCAATAGGGCGCATTTCCATTTTTTTTTTCCGTTGTACAAAAAGTTTACTCAAGTTCAAATGAAAAAATGAATAACCCCCACCGTCGTCTTAGTGAAATGTTGTTAGAACAACAAATCATCACTGAAGATCAATTAAAAATCGCGTTCATTGAACAGAAAAAGAATGCTGAACTGCTGGATAAGATTCTTATTAATTTAGGTTTTGTTTCTGAAGCGGTTATACGTGATTTAAAAAGTCAATCTTTAGGGCTATCTCATGTTGATTTATCTCAATCAGTGGTTGATCAAGAAGCTATCAGCTTAGTTCCCAGACAGTTAGCGGAACGCTATACCTTATTACCGATTAGCTTTGATAAAAACACGCATACCTTATCAGTTGCTATGGCTGATGTTTTTAATATATTGGCTATTGATCAGCTTGTTACCAGCTTGGGGGGGAACGTTAAGATTGAGCCGATACTTGCCGGCGAAGCTGAAATTATTAATACAATTGATTTGTGGTATGGTTTTGAATTATCTATTGATGGGATTTTGAATGAAATTGAAACCGGCGAAGTTGATTATCAAAGCCTGACTACCAGTGATGATGATGAATATAGTCAGCCCTTTGTGCGTTTAGTAGATGCCCTCATATCGGATGCGGTGAAACGGGGGGCTTCGGATATTCATTTTGAGCCGGAAAAAGGTTTTTTGCGTGTTCGTTATCGTATTGATGGTGTCTTACGGCAAATTCGTAGTTTGCATAAGAGTTATTGGTCAGCGATAGCGGTACGCCTGAAAGTGATGGCAGCTTTAAATATTGCCGAAACTCGCTTGGCTCAAGATGGACGAATTTCCCTTACCTTAGTGGGGCGATCGATTGATTTTCGGGTGTCCGTACAACCGACGGTTTATGGCGAAAATATTGTTTTGCGTATTCTTGATAGTCAAAAAGGGATTATGGCTTTAAAGCAGTTGGGCTTGTTAGAAGATAATTTGATCACATTAAAATTGATGATCGCCCGTCCAGAAGGTGTGATTTTAATAACAGGTCCCACCGGGAGTGGTAAAACGACGACTTTGTATTCTCTACTTCAACATCTTAATACTGAAGAAGTGAATATTATGACGCTTGAAGATCCGGTTGAATATGTTTTAGGGCAGGTACGACAAACGGCTGTGAACGAAGCTGTGAAATTGGATTTTGCAAATGGTATTCGTTCAATGATGCGCCAGGATCCGGATATTATTTTGGTGGGGGAAATTCGTGATCATGAGACGGCTGAAATGGCATTTCGTGCTGCTATGACGGGGCATCAAGTTTATTCGACTTTACATACTAATTCAGCCATCGGTGCAATTCCCCGTTTATTAGATATTGGTGTTTTACCGGATATCATGGCAGAAAATACCATAGGTATTGTTGGACAGCGCCTAGTACGTAAACTTTGTTTAAGTTGTAAGCAGGCTTATTTGCCAAATGAGATACATCGAAAATTATTGAATTTAGTTTCAACGGAAAAAGTGACACTTTTTCGCCCAAATCAATGTGAGCAATGTGGACAACGAGGTTATAAAGGGCGCTTGGCGTTAATGGAAATTTGTCGTATTGAGGAATCTTTACAGGATCGCATTGCCCACCGGGCGACGACTTATGATATTAAGAAACATGCTAATAAGATGGGTTTTCGCACCCTCGCGCAAGAGGGTGTACGTCGGATCCTTGAAGGGATTAGTAGTTTGGAAGAGGTGTCGCGGGTGGTTGATTTAACGACGGGTTTTTGAAGCGAATTAAAATGATAGAAATGCTATAAAGAAACCAAGTTTCTTCAAAAGATTGGGTTTCTTTTCCAAAAACAGTATTTTTAAAAATAGTATTTCTAAATCATTTTTTTTGATTTTTAAAATCCTATAATTTAAAATCTAAAATTGTTTTTTTGAAGCTTTTTTCGATTTGGGAGCACTTCCCTAAAATCATCCAAAATCTGTTTTATGTTCCACCGGGGAAGATGTTAATTAAGTGATTGTTTTTTATCATTTTATTTTTTTTATCATTTTAAGAAAAATGAGGTGAAAAATTTTGAAAAAAAGCTATTTTGAAAAACGTTTTTTATATTTTTGAAGCTTTCGGTGAAAATTTTGCCAATACGGCTTTTTTTTACAATTTTTAGCTATAAATTTTCGCAAATCTGTTATAAATTTGGGCAAAAATAAGTGGTATCCGCCCCGTGAAAGATGTTAATTAACTCATTGATTTTTAAAGATAATTTTTTTTGGACAAAAATCGCAGATATTCATCAAAAAAAATTTATTAAAAATCGCAAAAAATAAATTTATTATACTGTTTTATGAAAATATAAAATGCCATCAAAAACCCTATTTTTTAATGGGTTTATCAAATGTTATTCATACCTAAAATGATTTATCAAACTCAACCTTTGACGATTTTTATTCATATCAGACGATTGATAGCCCTTTTAACATTTCCTTTCATCATGGGATGCGGTGGACCCGACTTGAGTGCTTTTGACTTAGCTAAAGGAAAACAAGTTTATAATAACACCTGTATCGCATGCCATCTTAAAGGTATGTCAAGTGTGGCACCGAAAGTGGGTAATGAAAGTGATTGGACTGCTCGTATTGCACAAGGTATGGATACGTTATTGAGTCATAGCTTTAATGGCTTTAATGAAATGCCCCCTAAAGGTGGTAATGCCGACTTATCGGATGAAGAAGTTAAAAATGCGGTGGCTTTTATGGTATCAAAGTCTTATTAGGTGTATACTGAAATATACTGAGCGTACTTGAAATATGTGAAAATTCATTCAAAAATCGGATTTCTATACTGTTCAACATTTTCACAAATTTGCGAGTTGCCTTACCGTAAATTAATTAATTTATGTACTCATTATGGAACAGGAAAAACTTAATTTTAATATTCGTTTAGCAATTAGACATTCTCTTAGAGTTTTATATGCAAGAGGGAAGATGAAGGATTTCTTTCCTTTAACAACTCTCTCAGAATATCAAAATCTATCTGATGAAGAGATAGAACATATCGATCAACTTGTTTACAGATTTCAAAAACTGCAAGATGATATGGGAACCAAACTCTTCAAATCTGTGGTAGCCAATCTAGGTGAAACAGAGGTTTTTAATAAACCCGTTTTGGAAATCTTAAATACCCTGAAAAAATATGGTGTTATCAGTGATAATGTTAATTGGCAAACAATGCGAGAAATTAGAAACTCTCTCGCTCACGAATATTTAGATGATATCGATAGTGATATAGCACTTCTCAATTATCTTTTTGAAACCAAAGGCTTAGAACTGATTCAGATATTTAAGGAAATTTTAGATTACATTAAAATTAAGCTGTATTCAAACCTATACGAAGGCACAAAAATTGAGATAAATAGATTTTATGAGACTCTCGCAAAATCAAATTTCAGCGATTTTAAAGAGTAAAGAAGCGTTTTTCCCCCATGCTAAAATTTATCTATTTGGCAGTCGACTTGATGATTCCAGAAGTGGTGGAGATATTGATTTATACATCTTGTCTGAAAAAAGGGTTTTGGATGGCATTAAAAAGAAAATAGATTTCTTAGTGATGCTTAAATCTTTAATAGGAGATCAAAGAATAGATGTTGTTTTAGCCGATCAATCACAAAATAGATTAATCGATCAAATTGTCAAAAAAGAAGGCATATTACTTAAAATTTCAAAGTCTTATTAGGTATAATGACAAACCTGACTGGTTTTTTAAACCTGTCAGGTTTAAAAAACATCATAAGTCTTTGATTTTATTATATTTAAAGAGAGATTAGATGAAAAATAGTACGACTATTTCCATTAGTTCCGATCCGAATACTGACATTGCTTGCCGCACTATTGATAAAAAAGAACGGTCATTACTACGTAAAGTGATTGACAGGATTGCGGATCGTTGTCGCTCGCGTTCCTTGTTTATTTTGCACTATTGTACGGGGTGCGGTGCCATTGAGTTGCCACCAACTATCACATCCCGTTTTGATTCGGAACGTTTAGGTATTCAGCCAATGGTGACACCGCGTCAAGCAGATATTTTGCTCATTACCGGTTATCTATCGGTTAAAACCTTGAAGCGAGTTATTTTGAGTTATGAACAAATGCAAGGACCGAAATATGTGATTGGCATGGGTTCTTGTACTATCAACGGGGGGATGTATTGGAACAGTTATGCGACGATTAAACGCTTACAGGAATACATGCCTGTTGATCTCTATATCGCCGGCTGTATGCCCAGACCTGAAGCAATTCAAGAGGGATTTTTACAACTCATGGATAAAATTGATAAAGGTCAAGCGAACGCTTGGGAGACGTATTACCAAAACTATGATGCTTATTTAGGCAATCAGCAAGCCTTATTTGGACCAAATTGGCATACGCCGACTGATGTAATTGCTGAAGCCCAGCATTATAACTTTTTGACGGAAAAAAGCATTGGTCAGCATACCGCCTTATTAGCGAAATTTGCTTCAGAGTACGTCACCCAGCCCATTCCTAATAAAGTATTATCGCAAGAGGAAGCTGTTGAATGAGTGAACAATTACCTTCAGTATTAGAATCTGTTTTTCGTGAAATTCCTAATCTAGCGTTTGAAGAAAAAGGCGCACGGCGCCTACGTGTTAAGTTGCGGGCTGATACTCTCCCAGCCTTATTAGAATTACTAAAAGGTCGCGCAGGCTATTTGCACCTGTCAGCTATTTCTTGTGTCGATTGGCCCACGCTGAATGAGTTTGAACTGGTTTATCACCTGTGGTCCTATGAAATTAAGACTTTGATATCGGCGCATATTTATATTCCCAAAGTACCAGGGCGTTATGTATCGGTGTATGATATTTACACCCCCGCCGCTTTTTTTGAGCGGGATATTCATGAAATGTTTGGCGTGTACTTTGATGGATCACCTGATATGGAGCCATTTATTTTGACAGAATGGGAAGGACCACCCCCGATGCTAAAATCATTTTCCACGGTTGATTATGTTGAAAAAACTTTCAAATGGCAAGATTATTCACCGTTGGTTAATGATTAATGTATAATGTTGCTCAATATAGAAATCCGATTTTTTCAAAAATCGGATTTCTGAATGAATGAATTTTCTAAAGTATCAAGTACGCTTAGTATAATAATTAACCATTAACAATTATTAGTGAGGTTTTTAAATAATGAGTGAAAAAAATCAGCAAATGTTTTGCTATCAATGTGAAATGAGTGCCGAAAATGGTTGCGGTGTTAAAAATCAGAAAGAAGGCACCTGTGGCAAAAACGCGAATCTCACGATGTTGCAAGATCTCATGGTATTTGGTTTAAAAGGACTGGCAGCCTATCGTGAACATGCCAAGGAATTGGGTGCAGATACCTCTTCCATTGATGATGTCACCTCTGAAACGCTTTATTTTACCATGACAAATGTCAACTTCAATTTTGACGAACACATTGCGCAATTAATGAAAATTGGACAAGCGGGTGTGACAGTCATGGACCTGCTGAGTGATGCACATACGACGGCTTTTGGTATTCCAACGCCGGTGCAAGTGTCACAAAATCAGGCTGAAGGCAAAGGCATTTTAGTGAGTGGACACGATTTGTCTATGCTTGACAAACTGTTAGCAGCAACAGTCGATAAGGGCATTAATATTTACACCCATTCTGAAATGCTCCCTGCACATGGCTATCCTCAATTGAGAAAATATGCCCATCTCAAGGGGAATATTGGGGGCGCGTGGCATGATCAAAGCAAGTTATTTGAAAAATGGCCAGGGGCTATCATTGTCAACAGCAATTGTATTGTGCCACTCAAGAAAAAGCAAACTTATCATGAACGTTTGTTTAGTTATAAAATGGTCGGAACAGAGGGCATTCAGAAAATAGTAGATGACGACTTTACTGCCATCATTGAAAAAGCCCTGGCTTTGCCGGATATTGCCAACTTTGATGGTGAGCAAACATTAATGACCGGCCATCACTACAAGACGATTTTGTCTCTTGCACCTCAAATCCTTGAGGCTATTGGGAGTCAAAAAATTAAGCAGTTTTTTGTGATTGCAGGCTGTGATGCGCCTGGTAAACCTGGCAATTACTACCGAGAAATGGCAGAAAGTCTGTCTGAACAAACCGTCATTATCACGTCCAGTTGTGGTAAATTCCGTTTTAATGATATTGATTTCGGAACTGTTCCCGGTACGGAAATACCTCGCTACTTAGATTTAGGACAATGCAATGACAGCAACGGTGCGGTTCATATTGCAATGGCAGTCAGCGAAGCATTGAAAACTCCCATTAATGATCTGCCTATTGCCATTGTCTTGAGTTGGATGGAGCAAAAAGCAGTGATTATTTTGTTAGCGTTATTTAGCTTGGGTATCAAAGATATTTACATTGGTCCCAAACCACCCCAATTTGTTAATGAAGACATCCTAAATTTCCTCGTGAAAAACTTTAATCTGCATTTAACCGGCAATGCGCAAGAAGACTTGCAAAAGTTAATAGTTAATGGTTAATGATTATGCTTAATGGGGAATCACCCTAATTTAGAAATCCGATTTTTGAAAAAATCGGATTTCTTATTCAAAAAAAAAGTATTTCTAAATTAACAATTAAAAAAACATGCGCCCAGAAAATTATCATCCTGTCGAACACCCCGCCAGCCACGAATATGAACTTTACTTTGGTCCTAATCACCCTGGGATTGAGGGCAATTATGCCCTTAAAGTACGCTTTAGTGGTGACGAAATTGTAGGTATTAAAGCCGATGGGGGTTATTTACATCGTGGCTTTGAAAAAATTATGGAAGAGCGCCTTTGGATTCAAAATATCGCGCTCGTCCCCCGCATCTGTGTCCCTGATCCCCCCCCGATGGAACAAACTTATGCAAGAGCAGTAGAAATGCTCGGTGGCTTAGAAGTACCTGAACGTGCCCAATGGATACGGGCGATGATCTTAGAAATGTCGCGTATCGCAGCCCATTTATTTATCGTGGGTGGCACCAGCGCAACCATTGGACAATACAGTAGTATGTTCTGGGGAATCCCTGATCGTGATCTCATTCTCGATCTATTTGAAGAACTCACAGGGGCGCGTATTTATCATATGTTTATTACGCCAGGCGGTGTGCGCCGTGATGTGCCTGACGGTTTCCTAGATAAATTGAGTCATCTCTTAGATTATTTAGAAGCCCGTTTGCCAGAATATGACGACTTATTTTTTGATAATCCCGTTTTCAATCACCGTGCCGAAGGAATTGGCAAAATGACTCAGGAGCAAGCCCTCGCTTGGGGAGTTACCGGACCGAATTTACGAGCTTGTGGACTGCCATTCGATGTGCGCCGCGATGATCCTTATTTGATTTATGATCAACTAGACTTCGATATTCCGACAGAAGAAAACGGTGACGTTTTAGCCCGTACAATGGTTAGGCGTTCAGAAATGATTGAATCGACTAAAATTTTACGTCAAATCATTCAACGTCTTCCCCATATTAAAGGACCTATCCGTTGTCCATTGCCCAATCCATTGGCTTGGAATATACCGGAAGGCAGTGCTTATGCTCGCACGGAAGCGCAAAAGGGCGAATTAGCTTTTTACATAGTATCCACTGGCGGTGTTAAACCCTGGCGAGTCCATGTACGGGGTCCTTCCAGTATGCACGCCGTACAAGTATTAGAAAAACTATGCTTAGGCGGTAGAATTGAAGACATTGCTATGATTATGTTTTCATTGGATGCCTGTCCACCGGAAGTGGATAGATAATTCGTAACTACTCAGGGCTATCCGAAAGCGAGCGTAG
>QNES01000117.1 GCA_003645255.1 Gammaproteobacteria bacterium | reverse complement strand
TGTGAATCCTGATTCAGACATGTTAGTATGGATTTGGTGGATTTGACTACCCACCCTACATTTATAGACGGGGCTGCACTGTTGTTGCCCTTAACTTGTTTGAATCAGGATTGACGGGATTATAGGATTTTTAGGATTAAAAACTTTAACTTCATGGATTGTTATGATTGGTTTTGGTTTTATCCTGTTAATCCTATAATCTTGTGAATCCTTTATCTGCTATGTTAATATTTTATAGAGGAGTAAAAGTGCAAACATTTGAATTTAAAATAAAACCACATAATGGCATGATAAAACTACCTCCCAAATTTCAACAATGGGATGATAGACAAATACGTGTCATTTTGCTGATTGAAGAAATAGGTTCTACCATTCAAACCCAGAAAAATCATTATGCCTTTGATGCAGTATCACTGAATACTAAAGGATTTCGTTTTAACCGTGAAGAAGCCAATGAACGATAAACGTTTTTTTGACACCAATACTGTTGTTTATTTATATTCACAAGATGAACCCGATAAACAATCCATTGCCAAAAACTTGTTTAAAAATAACCAGCCTATTATTAGTACACAAGTATTAGGTGAATTTTCTAACGTTTTACGGCGGAAATTCCAACAAGAATATACAGATATAGCAGTTGCCATAACTCAAGTAACGGCTATCGTCAGTCAAGTCGCTACCATAACTAATGATAATATAATCAGTGCATTAAATTTAGCTGATAAATATCACTATTCATTCTATGATAGCTTAATTATCGCAGTTGCATTGGCTGAAAATTGTACGATTCTTTATTCTGAAGATTTACAACATGGGCAACTGATTGAATCAACGTTGACGATTCAAAATCCTTTTTTAGTTGACGAAGATAAAAAGCAAGCGTAGCATGGATTTGGTGGGTTTGACTACCTGACGGGGCTGCACTGTTGTTGCCCTTAATTTGTTTGAATCAGGATTGACGGGATTATAGGATTTTTAGGATGGGATTATTGAGGTTGTTGGTTTTTTTAATTCTGTTAATTTTTAAATTCTGGTCATTCTGATTCAGACGGTTAATTGGATTGTGCTTTAAAAGGTAATAATTTGGATATAAAAAAAATTTACTTAGATGTCTGCTGTTTTAACCGGCCCTTTGACGACCAAACTCAAGAACGTATTAAATTAGAAACAGAAGCAATTCTTTTGATATTAAAGCGTTTTGAATTAGGTCAATGGCAATGGGTAAGTAGTGAAACAATGGATTTTGAAATTGATCAAACACCTAGTGTAGAACGTAGGAATCGGATCAATTCTTTAATGGTATTATCGAAACCCCATTTTATCTTACTTGATAACAAACTGATAGAGCGCGGTTCTGAACTTGAAAAAAAAGGTTTTGATGCTTATGATGCCCTACATATTGCTTGTGCTGAACACGGACAAGCAGACGTTTTTCTAACAACAGATGACAAAATGTGTCGTTTAGGCAAACGTTATTCAAAATCATTGATGAACTTAAATGTTCGCATTGAAAATCCATTAAAATGGTTTCAGGAGATCATAGATGAGCTTACAAACAATGACATTAGAACAAATTCATCAAAAGGGAATTGAAGTCTTGGTACATCATTTAGGTGCTGTCGGTATGATACGGTTTTTTCAACAATCTGAAACAGGCTGGGGAGATTATACTAAGGATCGGTATAAATGGTTAGGCAATAAAGATGTTAAAACACTTGCCGGTGAAATCATAGCTAAACGCAACCTGCATCATAAGCAAGCGTCGGGTGGGTAGGAGCGAAGCGGAAACCGGCCATTTCTCAATTAATGTCATCATCTATTGATGGCATGGATTTGGTGGGTTTGACTACCTGACGGGGCTGCACTGTTGTTGCCCTTAATTTGTTTGAATCAGGATTGACGGGATTATAGGATTTTTAGGATTAAAAACTTTAACTTCATGGATTGTTATGATTGGTTGTGGGTTTTATCCTGTTAATCCTATAATCTGGTGAATCCTGATTCAGACATGTTAGTATGGATTTGGTGGATTTGACTACCCACCCTACTTTTTGTATATTTAATTTGGCATGGTTGTGGTGGGTTGCAGCGAGAGCTAATACCCACCTTACATTTAAGGATTGATAGAATTTAGCACCGAAAAAACTAATGTTGAATAAAATTAATATCACCCTTGGTAAAACTTTATCAATACAGCGTACTGGGTGGACTACAACTCAACATGATGCTTTAATTTATGCTTTTATTGATGAAGTAAAAAATCATCCTAATTATCAGGTGGCAAAATCTGGTAGCTATAAAGACGCTGTTTTATTAGCACAATCTTTTATCAATGATAAAATTATTCAAACATTAGATAACAACAGCCCTATCATTTTGCCAATTATGGCAGAAGAAAAACAGGGAAAAAATGCGATTCCAATGGGAATGGCTGATGTTATAAATAGATATACTGGTTTTCAAGTATCTGAAAATATCTATCAAATAAATAAAGCCGGACATACTGGAGCAAATGGTTGGCACCGGATAACTACGCCTGCCCTATTTATGGGGGATGTTATTATAGATGCTGAATATCTCATATTAGATGATTTTATTGGAATGGGTAGCACACTTGCTAATATCAAGAGCTTTATTGAAAACGCAGGTGCAAAAATCGCTGGTTTTGAGGCATTAACAGGCAAACCTGAATCATCTCAACTCTATTTGAGAAATCAAAGCCTTGAAAATTTAAGAAAGAAACATGGAAAATTTGAACAAGAATTCAAAGAAATCGTTAAATTCGACTATTCCTGTCTTACAGAATCAGAAGCTAGATATTTACTCAGGGCTAAAACTATTGAACGAATCAGAAATCAACTCACTCGCTCAATTCGTGAAAACAACGGCAGAAATGATTAACAAAAGGCAAAGGTAAATTAGCAAGCGTAGGGTAGGTATTCGCTACGCTAAACCCTACATTTCTACACTTGCTACCTGACATGACGGTTCGTAGGCTGCATTGTGGTTGCCCTTAACTTGTTTGAATCAGGATTGACGGAATTTTAGAATTTTCAGAATGGGCTGTTGGAGTGATTGGGTTTAATTCTGTCAATTCCTAAATTCTGATTCAGACAGGTTTGTGCTTTAATTCTGTTAATATAGTACAACGAATTAGCGAAATAAACGAATACAACATAACCGCCTTTAATTCGATTATTTCGGCAATTCGCTGTACTCGGTTTTATGCCAATTCTCAAATTATGGTAATTCTGAGATCGAGGCTAATGTTTTTGCAAAAAACATTAGCCTCGCTCAGACAATTAAGGATATTTTAAGTTATGAAGTCCAAAGTTTACATTGAAACTTCCATTCCAAGTTTCTACTATGAAATTCGTGCTGTTCCAGAAATAGTCGCCCGTCGAAATTGGACACGACAATGGTGGGATGAATCACGGCAAAATTATGAAATTGTTACCAGTAATGCAGTAATTGATGAATTGAATAAAGGAGATTATCCAACCAAAGCTAATACTTTGGAATTAATTAGCAGTATACCACTCCTACCATTTGAGGAAGAAATTACAGAAATTGTAGAAAATTATCTCAAATATAAATTAATGCCAAAAGACCCATTAGGAGATGTGCTTCATCTAGCATTAGCATCGTATCATAAATGTGATTTTCTATTAACTTGGAATTGCAAGAATATTGCAAATGCTAATAAATTTGCTCATATCAAACGTATTAATACATTACTTGGTTTGTTTGTACCCACTTTATTAACACCTCTTGAATTAATGGGAGAAATTGAAAATGAAAAATGATCCAGTTCTTAACAGAATACGGGAAGCACGGCACCGTATTTCAGCCCAATGCGGACATGATCCTCAAAAATTAGTACAGTATTACATGGAATTACAAGAACAATCTCAACATAAATTAGCAAGCGTAGGGTTGGTAGGAGCGAAGCGGAAACCCACCATTCCTTAATTAAATTAATGTCATCATTATTGATGGCATAGATTTTGTGGGTTTGACTACCCGCCCTACATTTTTACTGTTGTTGCCCTTAATTTGTTTGAATCAGGATTGACGGGATTATAGGATTTTTAGGATTAAAAACTTTAACTTCATGGATTGTTATGATTGGTTTTGGTTTTATCCTGTTAATCCTATAATCTTGTGAATCCTGATTCAGACATGTTAGTATGGATTTGGTGGATTTGACTACCCACCCTACATTTCTACACTTGCTACCTGACGGGGCTGCACTGTGGTTGCCCTTAACTTGTTTGAATCAGGATTGACGGGATTATAGGATTTTCAGGATTAAAAACTTTAACTTCATGGATTGTTATGATTGGTTTTTGTTTTATCCTGTTAATCCTATAATCCGGTGAATCCTGATTCAAACCTGTTAATATTTTCAGGATTAGTTTCTCGGTTTTATTAGAATTTTATCCTGATAATCCTAATTCAGACATTCATTCAATAAAGAGGTATTGACAGATGAAGAAACTATCAAAAGCCCTTGGGGCTATTATCGGCATGACTTTAGTCACTTCAAGTTATGCCATCAACTATACTTACGATGCCCTTGATCGTCTGGTTTCGGTGAATTACGATAAACAATTTATCAACTACACTTACGATGATGGTGGTAATCTTATTGATGTTGAAACCAACATATTTCTTTACACGATCAATGGTAGGCTCCTTGACAAACAAAAGAATCCTATCGTTGGTGCGATGGTGCAAGTGGATAAGAGGGCGTTTGCAATAACCGATTCTAACGGTTACTGGGAAATCATTGATTTACCAGAAGGGCATTATAACCTCGCTGCTAAGAAAGAGGGTTTTGCTTTTATGGAGCAGGATTTTGAAGTAGGTAATCAACATTGGATTACCGAACTCAAAATACCCGTTTTAAGTGAATTCAAGGCGAGAATTATCCCAGCCAATTTGAAGAAACCCGCGGAACAAGGTAAAAACTTCCGGTTCAACATCACTGCCATTAATGGAGGGGATCAAATCGCAACCAATGCGTCTATTGTTTATACGATTCCAGAAAACACTCAGCTTGTGAGTATTCAAGGCTTGGGAGATGTGGAATGTGATGGTGTTGTCAATGATGACAATGAGACAACTTGTATTTTGCCAAAGTTACCGATTGGTGCGATGATCGATATTGAGGTTGAACTGTATCTGGAACTCAATGAACTTTTAGGACCCAAACCGAGTCTTAAAAATGTCGCAACCTTGTATTCTAACTATCCTAATACAGATGTTGCAACACGCTATACCGCCATTCAACCTTATTTATCGGTTTTTTGTGAAGGCATACCGAATCCAATCGTATTGGGTGGTCTCTTGCATTATGAATGCGATATTGAATTGAATGACAATGCGCCTAAAGAAGTGGCTACTGGTGTTCACTTTAAAATGCAGTTGCCAGATGAGTTGAGACCAGAATTTGTCTCCACCACATCAGAAGGGCATATTTGTGATACGAGCAATTGGCCTACGCTGAATTGCCCCATTGGTGAGTTAAGTGTTGCGAATCCGAATGATATTAGTGAAGTGACTGTGGTAGTGGAGAGCGTGCTTGAAGATATTATCATGCTTGAACTGACTTCTTTGTTGCAAGTCACCGCTGATAATTGCGAAGGTCATATCAACGAAGTCACCACTCAAATTGATTTTGGTGATGTTGAAATAGATGCTGTGATTGCCCTTGATGTGACCAATAGTATGAAACCCATACTCAACAGTATCATCAAAGTGGTAGAAACACTGTTAAAAGAAACCTTTGCAACTGAGGGCGACGCACCGTTTATCGCCATCGTCAGTTTCAGAGATAGAAACGAGATTAAGTTGGAAGCGGCTACCGATGAATTGGAGCATTTGCTCAATGCCCTGGAGGGTTTAGAAGCGAGTCGCGGTGGTGAATGTCCAGAAGCTTCAGCACAGGCTTCGTTAATCGCCGTGAAACACATCAAACCAAAAGGGAGTTTCATCTTCTTCACCGATTCATTGCCTTATGAAGATGCAGAAACGCAAGCAGCATTGGATGAAATTGCTCAAGTGATTGGCAGTAAAGACATTCACGTTTTTGCACCGATCACGGTTGATGAGAATTGTATTGATAATTATAAATAGGGTTAAGGTAAGGGCAGACACGCAGCTCTGCCCCTACAAGCCCAGATAAACAATATTGGAAAAATTATGCTAAATTCTAACCGTTTTATCACATCATTTCGTATCATAAGTCTCAGCATCCTATTGTATCTACCAACTTTAGCACAAGCTAATGATACGACACCTGCGATGGATTTTTGGTGCGATTATTTTCAGACATTGGGAGAAGATTGTATTGCTTTACCCCCAATACCAGATGAGCCCCAAGAATTAGCAGAATGGGAAGCTTTTTTGGATGCTTTTATTGTTGCGGCATTTAAAAGCACGAAGGGACCGACTATCACAATACCCCAAAAGCTACCCCAAAATAGTACGGCAAGTATTAGTGTTAAAGCAATGAACACCCATTTTAATAGTGATAGTGAAGTTAAAATAGAGAAAAATGATAATGACAGTCTCATTCAAATTAATTCCATTGCGTTTGAGTCACCAGAAGAGTTGATTATAAACGTCACCGTACCCGCAGAAATTGAGGCACCTTCTCAATATGACATTGTTGTAGAAACACCGTTAAACAATAACACAATAGAAAAGATTACGGGTGAAAATATGCTCCATATCACTGGGGCATCTTCTATTCCAGAAATTATCAGCATCATGCCATCGCATGTCAAACAGGGTGCCAATAGTGTTTCTATCACTTTTTACGCTGTCGGTGTTGATTTTGATGAGAATTCAGAAATACATTTTGGGAATCTTGATGAAAACTCAGAGGTGTATTCTGGAGATAGTTACTTTACGGTTGAAGAGATTATTATTCATAATGAGATTTCATTGACAGCTGTACTGAGCATTGATGAATTAACACCCAAAAAACTGTATAACACCACTATAAAAACGGGTACTCAAATTGCAGAAGCTGTTATGTATAGCGGTTTTTTGCAAGTGTATCAAGCTGCCCTGCCTGAACTTATTGCCATTGAACCCTCTCATGGCAGACAAACTGAGACTATAGATATTGTTATCACTGGAGAAAACGTCAATTTCAGTGATGAAAGCGAGATTCAGTTTGATGGAACGGGTATCGAAGTTTTACCAACTAGCGTTACCGCTATCACTTCAACTCAGATAAGTGCTACAATTAAAATAGCTGATGATGCAGAATTAACATCAAGAACGATTTCTGTTATCACGGGGGCGGAAGAAACTGAGCCTCTCTATTATGCGTTTACTGTTGAAGAGAAAATATCTATATCATCTTCACCATCGTCTTCACCCGTCAATAGTGAGCCTGAACCGCCTCCCTCTGATTCTGATTTTGAGCCTGATGATGTTGACAATTCTTCTGACACGGGAACAGACGATGATATAGAAGAACAAACAGATACTAATCCAAATGATGCTGTAACTGTTGTTGAGAGTCCGCCAACAGAGCCTGTTAATCCACCATCCACAGTTTCAACTGATTCAACTGAGGTTACTGAGGTTGATGATAATAATACACCATCTGCGGAAACAAATCCAGAAGAACTGCCACCCACTTATCCGGTGCTGCCCCCTTCATCTAGTTTTCCTTCTCATACTTGTCCAGAAAAGGGTGAAGTGAAATCCAAGTGCAATGCTAAGGGCATCACGATAACGGATTTGAAAGTCAGTGAAAGTGGTCACATTGATGGAGGTACTCTAAAAGGGACGCTTGAAAATAATGGCTGGGTGACTAATTTCATTCTTGAATCAGGCTCACAACTTGAAAACAATAGCTGGGTTGCTAACCTGACGATTAAACCGGAAGCAGTGTTGAGAGGGGGTATATGGACTAGCTATATTATCAGTGAGGGGATTCTGATTGATATTGATTTTCGGGGGGCTTCTGTGATAGGGGGTTATTTGGGCGGTACGATTTCCAATAACAGCAAAGTCGATGGCTATTTTAAAGATGTATCCCTCATGCCTAACACTCGAATTTCCGGTGGCGCATTAAAAGGGCATATTAAAGGTGATCCTCAATATCCAGCCCTGCTAGATTCACTTAAGGTTATGAAAAATAGTCATCTTTCGCATGTCATTATAGGTTCTGATGTGGAATTGGCTAAGAATGTGACATTAGGTGATGGTGTTGTTAAGATGGAGAAGGCTGTGGCTATCAATTTTGTTGGGGCAGTGGATACAGAGAGCCTTATGATAGGGGGTAGCTTTGTTAATGACGGTGATTTTAAATTACAAAATGAACTGTCGCGTTCTGACTCAACAACAATTTATAGTCGTATTCATGTTGAGCCTGCGCATATTGGACTGCGTGCCGAAATTTTAATTTGCGCCGCTTATAAGCCCTTAACTTCTCCCAGGCGTAAACCGCTTTTCTATATGATCGATACGGAAGATAAGATTCATCTTTGGGATGAAGAGATTGCAAGTCTGGTGACTTTTAGGGAGATTGAATCTTTAGGGGAGGTTGAAGATATCGAGATATACAGTGGATTCTTTAATTTTACGGGTGTACTGAATATCTATTTTGGGTATCGTTTAGAAGATGGCACCGTCGTTTATAATTTGAAGACGATTGATGTGACTCTAATGGAGTAAAACAAATACTTTTGTAGGTGTACAAAAGTTTATTAACATTTGACAGGCAAAAAGGTAAAACCTCAAAACCCCCTTTCGCCAAATCAACTTAAAGCCTCAAGTCGTTTGACTTGGGGCTTTTTTTATGGTAATTAACGAGCGAAGCGATATCAACGTTGATGATTTGATGGCTCGTGCAGGAGAGCGAAAGTTTTAGAGGCATACAGAAATAAAAAATCAACTCGCCAAAAAAAGGGTCAAGTCATTGTTCATCCGATAAGACGTGATATTTTTGAATTGGAAGGATTTCTTAAACCGCCTGCGAAGCCGGTGACACTTGAAGAAATGGATGCCGTTATTCGTCGTCTGGAAGCAAGTTATGCTAGGGTGGGCAAAGTGTTTTTGTTGCCCACCGATTCAAAATCTTAAAAGACTTATGTCCAGCTACTTATTACGACTGCGAAACATTATCTATTGGTTTAGCTTGCCGAAAGAAATATTGATTATGTCGGCGTCGCCTATCTTCATGGTAAGCTAAACCGGTGCCAGCGGGAATTAATCGTCCCACAATGACATTTTCCTTCAATCCCCGTAAATTATCACATTTACCATTGACAGAAGCATCGGTCAATACCCGCGTCGTTTCCTGAAACGATGCAGCCGATATAAAAGACTCAGTCGCTAATGACGCTTTTGTAATGCCCAATAATTTTGGCTGATAAGTCGCGGGTATTTTTCCCTCTGATGTCACCCGTTCATTTTCTTCTAATAACCTTGAACGCTCAAGCAGTTCACCTGGTAATAAGCGAGTATCTCCAGGATTAAGCACTTCTATTTTGCGAAGCATTTGTCGGATAATCACTTCAATATGTTTATCGTTTATTTTGACTCCTTGGAGCCGGTACACTTCTTGGACTTCGTTAACAATGTAATGCGCAAGTGCGCTTATTCCATTAATTCGTAAGATGTCATGTGAATTTGGTGCCCCATCGACAATTTCTTCACCCTTTTCAACATTTTGCCCTTCAAAGACATTAACATGTCGCCATTTAGGAATCGCTATCTCAGTAACTTCACCGTCTTTAGTAATCAGTAATTTTTGCCGTGTTCGAGTATCTTTACCAAAACTCACAATACCACTACGTTCTGCTAAAATTGCAGGCTCTTTTGGAATACGCGCCTCAAATAAATCAGCCACCCGTGGTAAACCACCGGTAATATCACGCGTTTTAGTCGTTTCTTGGGGTAAACGGGCAATCACATCACCCACTTTCACTTCGGTACCATCTTCTATGTTAATAATCGCCTTTGGCGGTAAGTAATAAATGGCGGGCATTTCAGTACCGGCAATATTAAGATCATTGCCCTCATTATCCACTAAATTGATTGTGGGGCGCATATCCTTAGCATGAGATGGACGCTGTTTCGGGTCCGTAACCACTATGCTGCTTAGACCGGTCATATCATCAAACTCTCTATCTACCGTTATCCCTTCTACCACACTCGTGAATTTCACCAATCCTGCCACTTCGGTAATCACCGGGAAAGTATGCGGATCCCAACTTGCAATAGTCTGTCCTGCTTCAACAGTGTCATCATCATTAATTGTTAATATGGCACCATAAGGTACTTTATAACGTTCACGCTCTAATCCAAAATCATCAATAATACTCAATTCCCCAGAACGCGAGACGATTACCCATTTGATTTCACCCTCAGAAGTTTCTTGGGATAGTTGTTTAATATTATCAAATTTGATCGTGCCTTTAGATTTAACCTCAATATGATTAGTCGCCGCTGCCCGTGATGCGGCACCCCCAATGTGGAAAGTCCGCATTGTCAACTGAGTCCCAGGTTCACCGATGGATTGTGCTGCAACGACTCCCACCGCTTCACCCCGATTCACTAAATGCCCTCGTGCTAAATCTCGCCCATAGCACTTAGCACAAATGCCATAGCGTGATTCACAAGTAATCGCTGAGCGCACCTTAATACGGTCAATCCCCTCTTTTTCTATATATTCTACCCAATCTTCATCTAATAAAGTTCCTGCCTTAACAATGGGTTTTTTAATCCCAGGCTTATAAACCGTTTCTGCGACCACACGACCTAATACTCGATCACGTAACGGCTCAACGACATCACCCCCTTCTATTAGATGCATCAACTCTAAGCCTCCCTGTGCACCACAATCCGTGTCTAAAATCACCATATCTTGGGCAACATCCACTAATCGTCTGGTTAAATAGCCTGAATTAGCTGTCTTTAAAGCGGTATCGGCGAGACCTTTCCTAGCACCATGCGTTGAAATAAAATATTGTAGTACATCTAAGCCCTCACGAAAATTAGCTGTGATAGGGGTTTCAATAATAGAGCCATCTGGTTTCGCCATCAGCCCACGCATCCCCGCTAATTGACGTATCTGAGCTGCTGAACCACGGGCACCGGAATCCGCCATCATATAAATAGAGTTAAACGATGACTGTGTGACGGATTTACCCTGATTATCGGTTACCGTTTCTACCCCCAATTGGTCCATCATCGCCTTGGCTAATTTATCATTGGTGCGTGACCAAATATCGACCACTTTATTATAACGTTCACCCTGTGTGATTAAGCCAGACGCATATTGCTCTTTAATTTCATTGACTTCCGATTCAGCCTCTTCAATGATTTGAGGTTTATTATCCGGAATGAGCATATCCTCAACGCCAATTGAAATGCCCGCGCGCGTCGCATAAGTAAAACCGGTATACATTAAATTATCAGCAAAAACAATTGTATCCTTAAGACCTAAACGGCGATAACATACATTAATCAAATTAGAAATTGACTTTTTTGTCAAATTCCGATTGATTAAGTCAAAAGGTAAGCCTTTTGGCAAAATTTCAAATAGCAAAGCACGCCCTATCGTTGTTTGAACCCGTTTAAAATTCGTGAGCTTTGTTGCCGGTTTTGTCGAAAAAAGCGCACTGGTTTTTTTCTCCACTAAGGATTCCTTGAAGCGTACTATAATGCGAGCATTTAAATCCGCATGCCATGTTTCATAAGCACGACGTGCTTCTTTTAAATTCGCAAAAACTAAGCCTTCGCCACGCGCTCCAATGCGTTCCTTAGTCATAAAATAAAGCCCTAATACGACATCTTGAGACGGCACAATAATAGGTTCACCATTCGCGGGTGACAGGATATTATTAGAAGACATTATCAAAGCACGCGCTTCTAATTGTGCTTCAAATGAAAGAGGCACATGAACTGCCATTTGGTCCCCATCAAAATCGGCATTAAAAGCGGTACACACCAGTGGGTGTAATCGAATTGCCTTACCCTCAATTAAAACAGGCTCAAACGCTTGAATGCCTAAGCGGTGCAAAGTGGGGGCGCGATTTAACATAATGGGATGTTGACGAATCACATCTTCAAGAATATCCCACACTTCTCCATCTTCTTCCTCCACTTTTATTTTGGCAGCCTTAATTGTGGTAACGATACCTTTTGATTCCAATTTACCAAAAATAAAGGGCTTAAATAATTCCAGGGCCATTTTCTTAGGCAAGCCACACTGATGTAATTTGAGTGTGGGTCCGACGACAATAACGGAGCGCCCAGAATAATCTACCCGCTTACCGAGTAAATTTTGACGAAAACGACCTTGTTTACCTTTAATCATATCTGCCAATGACTTAAGAGGGAGTTTATGGCTACCGGTCAGAGCGCGACCTCGTCGCCCATTATCCAATAATGCATCAACCGATTCTTGCAACATCCGTTTTTCATTACGCATAATAATGTCGGGTGCAGTTAAATCCAATAATTTCCTTAAACGATTATTGCGATTGATCACGCGCCGATAAAGGTCATTTAAATCAGAAGTCGCAAATCGTCCTCCATCTAAGGGAACTAAAGGGCGTAGTTCCGGGGGTAATACGGGCAAGACTTTTAATACCATCCATTCAGGACGATTACCAGAATGGATAAAAGATTCCATTAATTTTAGACGTTTACTCCACTTTTTAATTTTTGCTTCAGAAGAGGAACTTGTAATTTCTTCCCGAAGACGATTCACTTCACTAGGTAAGTCCATCGTCCGCAATAATTCAAAAATAGCCTCTGCACCCATCTCGGCATTAACATCATCACCATATTCTTCCAATGTCGCAATATAAGCTTCCTCATTTAATAGCTGTCCCCGTTCCAATGTGGAAAAACCGGGATCAACCACGACATAAGCTTCAAAATAGAGAATACGTTCAATATCTGTCAACGTCATATCTAACATGATGCCCATACGAGAGGGTAAGGATTTGAGGTACCAGATATGAGCCACCGGGCTGGCAAGGTCTATATGCCCCATACGCTCACGGCGTACCTTAGCTTGGGTAACTTCAACGCCACATTTTTCACACACCACACCACGATGTTTAAGACGCTTATATTTGCCACAGAGGCATTCATAATCTTTGGTTGGTCCAAATATTTTGGCACAAAACAGTCCATCGCGTTCTGGTTTAAAGGTACGATAGTTGATGGTTTCTGGTTTTTTTACCTCTCCATAGGACCAGGAACGAATTTTTTCTGGAGAAGCTAAACCAATACAAATTCTATCAAAATCTTCTATTTGACCTTGGCTATTTAAGAGATAAAGTAAATCTTTCATAGTTAATGGTTTGGTTAATGGTTAATAGTTTTTTTAAACCTGCCAGGTTTGGAGGGTTTGATTTTTAAAAAAACGCAATCCTTAATTCACGTAATATTATACACTGTTATATATTTGGAAATCAACTTTTAATTTGCATTTTAATCTTTTAAAATTTTCAGTAGGGCAGCTATCCAAATGTACCCCTATCATTTATTTTTCAGAAGACTCGTTTGTTAATTCGTTCGTGATGTGCTAAATTAATGATAGGATTAAACGAGATTGATTCAAATTGATATACTGAATTTTATTCATGAAATACATTGACTCTTTTAAATTCATCAAAAAAATTATCCTACTCCTGATCATAATAAAAGTGAGCGTGGCTTGTGCAGTGAGATCGGGACCTGCTCTTATTACAGGCTTTAGTTTTGCAAATATGCCTGAACCTCCGCCTATTATCGCTGTCCCTTTAGGGACAGAAACGGAACGCGGTTTACAATTCACATTGAATGCGGTACTGTTTGAAACCGGTAATGCTAATTTATTTCCGGAAGGAAAGCAGAAAGTTGAAGCATTTGCATCAGTGATTCAGCTACCCAAAAATATTTCACGAACGGTATTGATAGAAGGACATACAGATAGCAGTGGTCGTAAAAAGTATAATTTGCACCTTTCAAAGCGTCGAGCTGAAATGGTGAAAAAGGTTTTAATCACACAAGGCGTTGATCAAGCCAATTTAGTTGTCAAGGCTTTTGGTGAAAACAATCCGATTGCAACGAATGTGACAAGCCAAGGGCGACAGCAAAATCGTCGCGTGGAAATTATTATTTTGAATGAGGGAATGATTCCTTAGTTGAATAATGCCAATTCCATTTTTCGCGTGTTAAAAATCCGATTTTTTTAAAAAATCGGATTTTTGCTACATGACAAAGTCAAATTAACAATTAAAAATATGTCTCACCCCATCCAAAATCTCATAAAACGCTTTGAAAATCAAATAGATACCTATCAAAAAAGCGACTATAACGAAACTCAAACCCGTATTGATTTTGTCAATCCTTTTTTTATCGCGTTAGGTTGGGATGTTGATAATAAGCAAGGGTTAGCTGAACCTTATCGGCAAGTGGTTCATGAAGATATTCTG
>QNES01000116.1 GCA_003645255.1 Gammaproteobacteria bacterium | reverse complement strand
GTGACGAGTGGAAACGCAAAGCAGTTATGCGTGCCAATGAACTTCGAGAGTTCCGGAAAACCAACAAACACAATCAAGATAAAATAGCAGAACTCAAAGCACAAATCAAAGCAATGGAACGAGGTGGTGGTTCGTTATAATTAATGATTGTCGGATCCGTAAAATTAGGATCAAAGGATATTTCCCCAGCCATATAATAAGCACCTTCTTCCCCCAAGGGCAATCCAACAGCTTCCCGCAAGGGATCCCTCAATTTTTCCAACAATTTAACATCCCGCGTTACATGTCGTATTCGACTAAATTTATCCAGATAGCCTAAATGATTGCCCTGTAGTGGCGGGCTTATCTGAAATTTTCCTTCAAAATAGTTCATCATTTTGTTCCTTAGACTAAAATAAATACTATTTTTTGCAAAAAATCGTATTTATAATGGATTATAAAAAATATATTTTCCAAAATTTATAGACTTTTTCAAATTAAGGTTTATAATGATCATTATAGGTTAGTTTTTTTAACTTATAGCAGGGAGTGGATAATTTTTAAGAGATTAATTAAGAATTATCGACTTTTAAAATTCATCTGAATATTGAGGTGTATGATTTATGTCAGAACTTAACAAGAAAGCCATTGCTAAGAAGGCATTGGCGGGTGCAGTGTTGTTAGCCACGAGTCCAGCATGGGGTAAAGGAACAGGTGGTGGTGCTTCTGAAGGGGGTAAATCCCAACTTGGTGTCAATCATCTGTCTTTAGATGTTGCGCCTGGTTATGCTTGTGCTGTTTGTGCAGATAAGCAAGATGTTGAAGCTGGAAAAACAAGCAGCAACATGACACCGAATAACCTTAGCATTGCTGTCGATCCTTTTGAAAGTTCCTATATCGAACTGGTATTTACCGTGCGCGATGTCTTGGCAAAAAGCGATGACCATGTATTGTTCTTGGTTTATAGCCCCCAAACTTCGCCTTCCCCACAAATGCCAACACCCAACTCTATCAATAAACTGGGACTTGATATGTCTGCGATGGAGATTCTCGCTATATATAATATCCCAGCGCAACAAATGATAGCTGCAGGTCCCACGCGCTTAGGGACTGCTAATCCTGCGCCCCGTAGTGCTGTCAGCTTCAGTGTCAATTTAGACACAAGTGTACTGCCTACCTTTATGGAGGGTAACGAGAAAGCACACCTCCAAGCCGCATTCATGACAGCTGAAAACTTTAATGCCGGGAAATATGACACCTTGATTTTGTCTGAAATGGATACTCTCAGCTTTGTAAAAATGGAATGTCCAGAAAATACTGCGTCTGTTGCGGTGGCTGATGGCGGCACAATGACCGTCACTGATTATGACGGAAACGTGGGTAAAACGGTCAGTACTAGTGCAACAGCTGAAACGTCTGTTTCAGTTACCAAGTAATCGCATTGGCTACTTGTTAAAAGTCAAATCGGCTTAGGTAAATTAGCTTTGCTAAATCTACCTGATGCCTAACAATAACCATTTACAAAAAGGGGAATCAATTTATTTTGATTCCCTTTTTTTTTTAAGGCATTGGGTAAAAAGAAAATTGAGTTGCAATGTGCATGAGAACTCTTATGTTTGAAGCTCAGGCAACTCACAAAAATTAATATACCCACGCCAGACCTGCCAGGTTTTCAAAACCTGGCAGGTCTTTACCCATGGGAACTAAAAATACACGTAATCAAAGGAAAAGAGAGTGACATTATTAAAATACACTTATTGGCAAGATGATGAAATGTGGCTCGGATATTTAGAAGACTATCCTGACTATATGACTCAAGGCGAAACAAAAGAAGAGTTACAGGAAAATATTAAAGATATATATCAAGAACTGATTAATGGCACGATTCCATCAGTACGGCATATTGCCGAATTGGCGGTGGCATGAAAAGACGAGATTTAATATCAAGGCTTGAACAAATAGGTTGTGTTCTACTCCGTCATGGTGGGAAACATGATTGGTATCATAATCCTATTACGAAAGTATCCCAGCCTATTCCACGACATCGTGAAATTAAAGAATATCTTGCTAGGCATATCATAAAAAAACTAAGCTAGTCAGGTAGGGTGGGCAAGTGTTTATTTGCCCACCGAAATAACCACCAAATTGTTATGGTGGGCAACTAAAACACGTTAGGAGCCCTACGCTTGCTGGAATTAAGACCGGTAACCACCCAAATTGATTTGATTAACCATTTGAAAAGTGACAAATTTAATCATCGACTTTTAAAATTGGCTAAACCCAAACGAGGATAACGCCTGAGCATTATCGTATGTGTTTCCACGCAGGAGTGTTCATCGTTATAAGTAAGTACGTATAAATCTTTTAACATTTTGAAGGCGGAAAAAATACTATTTTCTCGTTCCCACGCACCTGCGCTCCCATGCAGTAGCAAAAGCGTCGCGGATCGTCATTACGCGGGAGCAAACAGAATGGGTTCTAACAAATTGGAACCAGAAAACTACCCCCAAATTTTTTGGATAGGAATGCGAAATTTTAACGTATCGTCGATAATCTCATTGTCTTTATAACCAAAAGTTTCAAACTTATCGGGAAAATAAATCGTTATCGTCTCGTTTGGGGGGATGACAAGCCAACATGATTTAATGCCAAGCGCAAAATAAGCCTCAAACTTATTCATCAATTCACTAATGCCCTGATTAGAAGACAGTATTTCAACTACCAGAATAGGCATATCGGTCCGTTTACTTGAATCTTTACGCGGATCAAACTGATGAATACCCTCATATAAGCAAATATCAGGTATCAATTCATTTTTGAGTCCAAATTGAGCAAGGTCAACTTGACTTGCATCAAGACTGAGTTCGGTGAACAATGTAAATTGATCACTATCACCAAATGATAAAATAAGTCGTGATTGGATGTAACTCTGATTGATAGATGGCATATTTGTGGTATTATATAATTAGTTATCAGTCATTTTTGACTCCTTTACACCATTATTATAATGTTATATCATAAAACGGTAACAAATGCTATTTCTAAATCGTATATCTAGGTTGACAATATGGCAAAAAGCGTCACAGAATTGGATAGCCCCTGGAAGGATATCATCGAACGCTATTTTGAAGAGTTTATGGTGTTCTTTTTTCCCGATATCCATCAAGCGATTGATTGGAATCAGCCCTATCAATTTTTGGATAAGGAATTTCAAAAATTGCTGAAAGAATCTGAAATGAAACGCCGCTTACTAGATAAATTGGTGAAAGTGTGGCTCACAGATGGCAATACGGCGGTTTTGCACATTCATATACAAGGGCAATATGAAGAAGACTTTGCGCAACGGATGTATGTTTATCATTATCGCTTATTTGATTGCCATGGTCCGCGTGTAATCAGTCTAGCGATTTTAGGAGATACTAAAAAAGATTGGTTACCTAAGAAGTATGGCTACCAATTATTTTGTTTTGAAATCTCGTGCCGTTTTCCGGTGGTAAAATTATTAGACTACTGGGAAGATAAAGAAAAATGGGAAGAGTTGAAAAAGTCCAAAAACCCTTTTTCTATCGTGGTACGAACCCATTTATTAGGATTGAAAACACAGCGATCCTCAAAGAAACGCTTTCAATGGAAAGTGGAATTATTTAAAGCCCTACATGAAGCGAATTATAGCAAACAAGATATTTGGGAACTCTTTCGCTTTATGGATTGGATATTGAAATTGCCCCTGAACTTGGAACTGCAATTTCAAACTTTTACCCAACAATATGAGGAAAAAAAGAAAATGCCTTATGTAACGAGTATTGAAAGGCTTGCTATTGAAAGGGGTGCTTTACAACCTCACGGGAAAATGTCATTGACATTTTAAGAGTTCGTTTTAAACGAATCCCTCAATCCCTGGTAAAAATGGTTCAAGCCATTGATGACATCAAGCTGTTATCTCGGCTACTTAAAAAAACCGTATTGATTGAATCTCTTGATGCGTTTAAAGAACTTCTTGAAAAATCGCCATTGAAAAAGTCGCGGTAATGTGAGACGGGGTTGTTTACAACCCCAAAATTAAAAACGCTATAAAAAATCCAAAATTTACCCGTTACTACTAGACTTATCAAATGACAACCCAAACAAATATTAATATTTTTATGCACTCCCTTCAGCTCAGTGCATTAAAGTTAAGTGCAGTCAATCGCTTTGACGATCCCACACGCTTCCAACTACAATTAAATGAATATTCACAAAGGGCATTGCTCCTGGCAATGAAGGATGACTATATTATTTTAAATCAATCTCCGGATAAAGATTATCTTGACTATCTCCTAAATATAAACATTGGCACACAAAATATATTAATACCCGAAAGTCAAGGGGAGTCATTATCAAATAAAGTCATAAAAGATAAAACGCTCTTAAATTACTTACAACAATTGGGGGAAAAATCCAACAACCTCATACTCCATCCTTATGTAAGTACAAGCTCTGAAGCTAAAATCGCTCACATTATTCATGCGACGCTCAATGCACCATCCCAGGACTTGAGCCTCAAAATTAATAGCAAAACTTATCTACTTTCACTATTACAAAGCTTAGCACTGCCAACACCCAAATATGAAATAGCCAATTCACTTACCGTCATTAATATAGCTAAAAAATTAATTAACCGTTATAAAAAAATTATCATACTTGGAAATTATAGCTATGGAGGCCTCGCGGTTTGGCCCATTATAGATGAAAACACCTTAAAAAAATTTCAACAAGATGTCAGCCAATGCCATCCAAAGGAACAATTTATAGTCGAAAAATTGTATGATGTTATCAGTTCTCCCAATATCCAATATCAGATTGCTCCCAATGCGATACAAGCATTAGGTATAACTGAACAACTATTAGATGATAAACTGGAATACCATGGAAATTGCTATCCACTATCAACAACAATACAGCTTGAAAAAATCCAGCAGGATTCCTATTGTATTTGTGAACAATTACAATCACAAGGATATAGGGGCATACTTGGAATGGATTTTATAGAAACCAGGGAAGGCAAACTATATATAGTTGATATTAATGGACGTGCTAATGCATCTTCTTTTGGATTAAACGTAATACGTAAGCTGTTCCCAGATTCATACCAAACAAAATATTTTAGCATTCTAACCCATATCAATATAGGAAAAAACGTCACATTCGCCGAATTAATAGATAAACTTGGAAAAAAGACGCTTTTTGATAAGCAAAAAGGGCAGGGCATTTTGCCCTATAATACAGGTTGTCTTCAATGGGGAATATTCAGTGCGATTGTAATAGCCAATACACAACAAGAATGGGAATGGCTTCACTGCGTAACGAAGTAATTGGAAACTGATAACTGATAACTGATAACTAATGAAATATTTGAAACAAAAAGAAGGCATTCTCTTCACAGGCAAAGTTAATACCTTAACGCTTGTCAAAGAATATGGAACCCCCTTATATGTTTACGATCTTGAAATTATTAGAAAACAATACGAAGCATTAACACGCTCAATACCCCCAAAAGTCAAAATCCATTACGCTATTAAAGCCAATCCCAATCCAAATGTTTGCTCGTTTCTTCACTCACTCGGTGCCGGGGCAGAAGTGGCATCATCAGGCGAACTCTATATTGCCTTAAAAACAGGCTTTGAAGGAAAAAATATCGTCTATAATGGTCCAGGTAAAACAGACGAAGACATACAATATGCCATTGAAAATGGCGTTCACATTATTAATGTTGAATCCCTGGACGAATTACATCGTCTCAACACCATTGCCAAACAGGAACACTGCGCCGTCAAAGTCTGTGTCAGGATTAATCCCATACACAGTGTCCAAGAAGTCAAAATGCAAACAGGAGGCGGCTCCCAAAAATTAGGCATAGACGAAGAGCAAATTGAAACAGTCATAAAAACTGCCCTTAGTTTAGATTGGGTTGAATTACTTGGTATTCATGTTTATGTCGGTTCACAGATACTTGAAGAGGGCATTTTGCTGGAAAGCATAGAAAATACTTTACAAATTGCCGCTCGAACCGCTCAAAAATTTAAATTGCCCTTGAAATGTATTAACTTTGGAGGGGGACTCGGTGTCCCTTATCATGAATCTGAACCCGTTTTTGATGCCGAAAAATTTGGTTTAGGACTAACAGCACTGATTCATAAAGCCTCCCAATGGTTTGATTTTTCAAATACCCAATTTATTTTAGAACCGGGTCGATTCCTCGTATCAGAATCGGGTATTTTTTTAACCAAGGTGATAAGCGTAAAAGAATCCAGAGGTAAAAAATATGCCATTGTCGATGGCGGGATCAACCATGCATTCTTACCCATTAGAATGAACAAAAAGTATCCCACCGCTATCGCAAACAAAATGGATTTACCTCACAAAAATCCCATGACGATAGGGGGTCCCTTATGTACCAGTATGGATGTTTTTACTAATGAAGTCGAATTACCGGCAGTCGAACTCAACGACATCATTAGCATCTTTAATTCCGGTGCTTATGGATTTTCAGCCAGCCTATTATACTTCCTCAGCGCCCCCATGCCCGCCGAAGTGATCGTTCAAAATGGCGAACATTTTTTAGCCAGACGAAGAGGGAAAAAAGAAGATTTTTGGTTTTCGTGATTTTTACACCTGACAGGTTTTTAAAACCTGTCAGGTTTATATAGCACTTTAAATTTAACCAAAATTTTGAAATAAAAAATGGCATTTACCGACTTTAAATCTATTGCCCAAGTTCAAAAAGAGTACACTCTGATTTTTTTAGAAACAAACCTAGGCTTTCAGAATTTTACTCATCTTTAACCACAACCTTAATTTCTTGTCCATCTATAGAAATATATCCATATTGCATATCAGGCATACAATAACCGGCAACAAATTACTCTAAAGTTAATTTTTGGCTTGGAAAAGGAGGAAAAAAAGCACTATTTAACGCTGTTTGTACTCCATGTGGCATACCATCAGAACCCAAAATTAAATCCTCTCATGGAATAAAACCAACCTCATCAATCAACATCCGAAAAGAATTATTGTCTTGACAAGTTTGCTCTGACAATCTATCCTTATAACGAATAGAATCAAAACTAAAATTAGGCTGCATAGATAAAATAATGCCTAATTCCTTAGCACGAAAAGCATCACGGCGAGAAATAAATTGGCAATGTTCAATGCGAATTTCTGGAATATGTTGATTTTTGCTGATAAGATTGATGACTTGTGTAATCGCTTGCCTACCTATTGCATGTATGGCTAAAGCTTTATTTAAACTAGCCACTTGCTCAATCAAAATTTCTAATGCTATATCCGAATGCACAAGTTTTCCTCTTTGAACATCAAGATAATTCATAGCCGCCGTTTTACTTCCCAAAGAACCATCTGCAAAAATTTTTATGCCATGAATATATTCTTGTTTAGACAAAGTATTAAATATCTCAATGCTCGTCCAAAATTGAGTTCTTTCTAAAAAGCCAAGTTTTATAAATAAATCAATTTCTTCTGCAAATGCCAACAACATTTCTTCAGCATAATAAACACCTTGTCGTAATAGAAAAGCAAAATAATCCTCTATTTGTTGAGGTTGAAATGTTTGAATACTGGCAAAAAAGTGCATTATCTTAGACAAATTTTTTTCGACCCAATTTGCATCATTAAAATGTTGTACAAACTCTGCCTCAGAAAATATTTCTTTAAACGAGGAACTGACTAAAAAACTATGGAAAGAACGATTACAAATTATGACGGGTGGCATTACCCTTAACTCAGAAGTCGTAAAATGATACCAATCACTATTCCAACCTAGAATGATATTCGTTTCAGCAAAGTTTATAATGGCTATTGCTTCCTCCTTAGTTCTAGCTAAACTGATATTAGGGCAACTATTCAAGATAGAAAACATAAACGGATGAGAATGGTGATCTTTTAATAAAGGAATTTTATGTTTCATTTAGAAAATGGGTAATGTCCCCTCCATAACAAATAAACCGCAGGCACCACAAATCCACTGATAACATAAAGGGCAGGCAACCAATGCGAAAATAAACGAAGCCCCGATGCTCATCCCTAAAATCGCCATTGCTTTAGTACGATGTTCTTCACGAGCCCACCATCATAATCTACCATTCTAACTTGAGCTACATGTCTTTCAATTGAAGATTTGACTTGTGTGCAAGCGTAGGCGGGTAGAGCGATAGCGAAACCCACTATCATCGAATTGTGATTCAGACAATTAACGGTTTATTGAACAAGAGGATTATGATTATGAACATATCACTCTATAATTCTGTGAAATTATTTATTTTAACAACTATAATTGCTCGATTTTCTTTTCGATGGAATTTTTAATACTGTTAAATTGTTCAGGCGTTAATGTTCTGACAGAATCAAGCGTTTCTATATTTTATCTTGTGCTTTAGGAAATTTTTTTAACAGGGTTAATTGTGAATCCTTAAAATGCCACAACTGCGTATAACCATCTCCTCCCCAATTCTAATCATGACAAGGGGCTTTTTTCCGAAGGGCGTGTGATACTAACACATGATTTTGCCAACTTTGGAGCCTACAAACGGGTCAATGCCATTTGCCTTAAGGGCAGACACGCAGGTCTGCCCCTACACATACATATTTAAAGGGCTTTTGGTGCGAACTTGCGTGTTCGCCCGGCTTAACTTAATGGCATTGACCCGGCTCTTTTATACCTCGTTTTGTCATAAAGTGGGTACATATCAAATTGCCTTTAAAGGATTAAGCCAATTCAAATCTGGAAATTTAGCAAAATCGCTATCTGCACTACAAAGTAATAGATTATGTTCAATAGCTAAAGCCGCTAAATGTGCATCAGGAACTAGATTAGCCTTTGCCTCAGTAGCGCGAAACAAGTGACTTAAAATATCAGGATGTCGCTCAGTGGGCTGTGGGATATAAACACCAGGGGAAGATAGCCATTGTTCCACTTGCGCCCAAGCCTCGGCGACGCTAACGGATTATTATCAAAAAGACGTGGATTTGTCACAATACGGATAAATCCTTATTCCCTTAAAATAGGGCATAAAAAAAGCCCCTTGTCATTTAGACTTAGGGCTTTTTTCAGTTGCCGTGTGAAACTCTACCCATCTTACACTCGCTTCGCTCGTTATTTCGTTGCCATAAAAAAAAGCCCCAAGTCAAACGACTTGAGGCTTTTAGTTGATTTGGGGAAGGGGTGTTTTGAGGTTTTACCTTTTTGCCTGTCAGTTATTGCCGTTGCACCAAAAAGACGTTAGGAGCCATACCTGGCCCTAGAAACATAAAAATCACAATAATACCTCTCTGATAACATCAGGACGCTTATCAGCAATTTCGATCAAGCACATGACATTTGCTGGTGGATTGTGACATCCTTGCTCCCAATCACATAACGTACCGATTGGTGTACGGATTAGTTGTGCAAAATGAGATTGTGACAATCCTAATTTTTTTCGCGTTGCTCGTACCATTAATTGCTCAGGTGTATGTATACAGGCTGATTTACCCTCTATCATTTCTTGCAAGGATTCTCGGATATCAGGCAATGATTCGCCAGCGTCAACTTCTATTGCTTTAGCTATTTTTTCAATATCCATCATTTAGCCTCCTTAATTTCACGTCGAGAAATATTTTCTGGCTCGGACTTTTTATAAATCGTTATCAAAATTATTTGACCTTGTTCTGATTGATTAAAATAAATGATTCGAGCACCGCCACGTTTTCCACTACCTTTAATTGACCAACGCACTTTTCGTGCACCCTCGGCATTAGGAATGACATCCCCAGCTAAAGGGTTAACTGCAATCCAGCTAATGAAATCTAAGCGTTCATCTTCAGACCATATTTTTTCAGATTGTTTTTGAAATGTTGGTGTTTCAATATAAATTTTATTGTCTTCATTGACTTGAAGCATTGCCTCTGCTATCTTTAGACTCAGTTCTTCACTATAGTCTTTAACGCGCACAGGAAAAATTGGGAGTGTATTTGGATCGGCTTTATCTTATCAGTCTCTTTTAAAGAAAGTCGTGCTTCAAGCATCAAACCGATTTCTTCTTTCGCACGTCGATTAAGTTCATCTTCTGCTTGTTTTTTTAGCCCATGGAAGTAACCTCTAATAAAAGGGTTGCCCTCATGCTTTTGACAACGAGCAAATGCTTGAAGCCAGCGACAGATTAATCCTTCCAGCACTGCACCAGGATGGGGTCCATCATACAAAGCTTGAACAATTTTAACTGCTTGTTCAGCTTGACAAGAGACTTCATAAGTGACATTGAGGCTAATCGCTAAACCCGTTGAAATGTCTTTGATTCTACAAGCTGAAATTTGACTTTCTGCTGAATGGACTGTCGAAACTAAATAGCAGCGAACTTCTCCAAACAAAGGTTTTCTGGGGAGATGTTTGCCGTTTTTATCAATCATGACTCCCTTTTTGGAAGGGGAGTCTTTCGGTAATTCAGAATAATTCACTCTTCTAATTACCGAATCAAGCGGATAAATTTGGCTCATTTTATTATTCCTGAATAATAACCAGTTGTACTTGTTGCCCTTCAACAAGCGTATTATAAGATGTCAGTGGACGAAAAACGCCCTGTTCAAAAACGGCTGTCGTGGTTGATTCACTTAAATTGTCTAATAAAACTTCAATAATCTCGTTCAAGGTCGTGTAAGCCTTTTCAGGAGAAAAGGGATTTACTTTCTGACGACTATTCTCATTTTTCCCATGGACTATCCAACTTCTATAATGATAGATGGTTTTAGCTTCACCAGCTAACTGGGGATTATGTTGCAATAAATTTGGTTTTAGGAAATCTAGAATTTCATCTGGTTTCCAGTATTCGACTTCCGCCAAAAAATGATTATAAACCGCTTCTCCTAAATCAATGGGAGTAATACCGGTTAAAAGTACGCCTTTGTGTTGTAAATAGTTTCTGAGAAAACGTTCAAAAGCAGCCCATAAACTGACCACAAATAATTCTTTTATTTCGACTTTGACAATCTTAGTAAAATCATCGACATTAAAGACTTCAGGACGTTGTTCAAATACAATCGTCCGCTGAAGTAATCGTTGTCTCTCAAGCGGATTTTTAGTTTTTACCGCCCTTTTTATAATGGTTAAACTATCCTTCGTAAATTGATACGCTTCCCATATTGGAAATAACGGATTAGAATTCATGATCACTGACCCAGGTTATCATTTCAAGTAATGAAGCTTTGTCGGTAAAACGGGTTGTTTTCGTCACCGGATCGACTATCCAATACCAACCATTTTGGTTTATACCATTCAACATAGGATATGTGTTTCCCTGTGTCAGAGTCACTTGAGGACCACCCTTTGCCATATACTCAAGGTGTATCTGATCCAAGCCGCCATTTATTTCAATCATACCCTTGAACAAAATAGTCCCGGAACTTTTGGGTATCAGGTTAGCCAATATTTCTGCTTGACCCTTTTCACGAATAGAAAGGGTTGGTGCTTCATAATTGCCCGCCGGTTCCTTAATTTGAATGGTATCCGTTGCGACTTCCAATTCACCTTGAAACCACGTTTTGATTTGACTAAACAAGTCACCCACCCGCTCTAAATAAAGCTGGACTTTTTTTGGATCTGCAGTGTGTTGTTCATTTACTGTATTCATAATTATTTAGCCAATGCTTTGAATTTTTTATGTAATTCAAGAATGACTTTACGTTCATTGATGAATCGTTGCCTTTTAGCCCGTTCAGCAATAGGTATCTGTCGAATTTCATTCGTGAATAAGCCTTGTCTTAACCACCAACGTCTCAGAAAAAATGTTCGTTGAGAACGATCAGAGTTTAAAACCACTTGTTGGAGTAAACGTTCCGAGATTGGCAAAACTTCTGGATGCGTACTTTTGGTTTCAAAACCGTGTAGCATTTTAAACCACATTTCAACTAAATCCGCCAAAATAATATTGATCGCTTTCACATCATTAACTATTTTGACATGAGTCGCATTAGTCGAATCATCTAATTCTTTAAGCTGTGAGAGTTGATCAGATAATTGATGATAAGTTTTATCACCTAATTGTTCCAAGGCATATGTCATACCAGGGTGAAATACCCAGAAAATGAGTAAATCAATTGGTGTCAATTCGTTGCCCTTTAAATTAGCAAAAAGGGGATATTTAGATGGCCATACACCGTAATCTGCGGCCTTAAAATTTTTGATGGTTGTCATGGCATAATCTATTATAAATTTTAGGGCGCATTTGTGAGAGAATGAATACTTGTCGTGTTTTAAATCACGGTCAGGTAACCAGGTTTTTAACGTGTCCAATAATTCGTACACGCGTAAACCACTTTGTATAGCTTGTTCAAACAGGGTATTACAAGCCCTCTGTTTTACCTCTGGTATGCCTTTTTTATTATCTAATAACTCTTTTATCCAATACATTCCATCAAACTGAGAAGCCGATTGTAATTGTTCGACAACGTTTAAAACGATGGCTAAAACAACATCTTGATGTTTTCCCCTCATCAGCTCGTGCAGAAAATCCTGAATCATGTTTTATAGTTGAGGATATTTCAACATTTTATAAATGAGTTCAGAGAGGCGAGAAATGAGTTGCGTGGTATATTGCTGTACTTGTTGCAAGACTTCTTTTTCCTTTAGAGCAACGGCTTCTTTGGCTCCAGCAGAAAGTAATTTTAAAACCAATGATTGAGCAATTGTGTCTTTGTTGCTTATATCAATACCAACGTTGCTAAACATATCAAGCATTTCACGTTCATTCCCAAAATGCGCTTGGATTTTGTTGACTTCTTTTGTATAATCCTCTTTAATTTTACCAATAATAGCAATTAACCAGGGTTTACCAAAACGGCTTGGTTCGGCAATCGCCATTTCCGCCGATAATGTCATGACATTTTCAATGAGCTTTGAAGAGATATTGAAATCGATATTAAGCAAAATGCCATTATGTAACTTATATTTTTGAATCTTCTCAAAATGTCGAATGTAAAGCGATTTTTGTTCTAAATGCTTTTTTAACTTTTCTCTTAAATAGGGAAGTGAAAAGTCTATAACATGTGAGCCCGTTTCAGAACGAATGATTTGAAGGGAACATTCCTTCAATATTTTGTCTTGGTTTTTTGACCATATTTCAGGTGCATCTCTTTCTTCTGAAGTACGAACCGTCCTCATTCGTCCCCTTCTACCTTCAACTTGTGATTCAAGCATCATTGTTGTTCTTTCGCCTTTTAACAACAATGAAACGAGATCATCAAAATCATGCCGATTTAATCCAGGAAAAAAGGTCGCTACGTAGAGTACCGTATTTTTGACCAGATCATCTTGAACCAGTTCTTTTGCTCTAACTGTCCTAATTTCTTTTAAGAAATCGGCGACACTGTCACCTTCAGAATATAAACTCCGGTTTTCAACTTCTTCTCGCAGTTGCCCAGTACCGTTTCTCAAATAGCCTGAAATGAGTCCATAAAATTCGCGAACACTATTATTTTCATCCCAAAGTCCATAGTGTCTCTGTTGTAAAATCTGTTTTTCCAAAGAGTTGGCTGTATCGTCATTAAAATAAGCCTTTAAGAGCGGTGAAAGAAAAGGAATATGCCATCTCGGAAAATGAAAAGAGGAACGTTTTCCAACTAAAGTTCCTTGAATAAACTGAGAATTGGCATAACAAATCAACATTCTTTCTTTGATTTGTAGTTGCTGTTTTATCGTGCCAATATTGATTGGATTTTCGGACCGCATGGGTTTTAAAAATCCTTCTGATTGCAAATTCGTTTGTAAATCGACACCAATAATGACTTTTTCTCCACGCCCTATTTTTTCTTTCAAAAAAAGCTCTAACTGTACATCCGTTTTTTGATTCTCAAAAGAAAAGTGTTTTTTCTCATAGCCTTCCTCAATTTTATCAACTAATCCATAAAAAGCCGCTAGTAAAATCTTGTCATCAAAGCAATCCACTAATAGAATTCGTTGCGTTTTAAGGGCATGGAAATATTCGTCTATATCACTAGGGGCATGGAAAATAGACAATTCTGAAGGTTTAGTTGGAAGCTCGTCAGTTGGATCATCGGTAAAAGGTTCTTGCTGTTCATTAATATATACATGTTCAGCATAACCAAAAACATTTTCTGCAGTATTAAATTTTTGTTTTACACTTTCTGTTGACATTAGTTATTGTCCAAATTAAATTAAAATTTAGTCTTTTCCAATAGTAACTGTACCTACTTGACCAAAAACATTTCCTTTTACCTTTTTAACATTTTGTACAACATTCACTTGCTTTTTTGAAGTATTTTCTAATCCATTACTATTTGTTTTCGATGTGAACGTTTCTAAGCGTTCATCCCAGGCTTTAGCCATTTCATCATGAATATCAGATAGTTCTTTCCATTTTGAAAATAAAAAATCCAGTTTAGTGGTTAATCCAGCATTCCGCAATTTATCGGCGTGATAAGTAGTAGTACAAAAGTATTTTAACATTATTTAAATATACGTAATAGTATATTCATCAGAGCCAATATTTGCTAAAATGTGAAATAAATCTGATTTGAGATAATTAAAAGACTGAAAAGCT
>QNES01000115.1 GCA_003645255.1 Gammaproteobacteria bacterium | reverse complement strand
CAGGGCGTTTTAATGTCACTCAACAAGAGGCTGATAAGCATATGTGGCGTGTGCCAACTTTGCGTAATATTGCTTTGACAGCTCCTTATTTTCATCATGGGGCAGTGAAAAAATTGGATGAAGCTGTGCGTGTGATGGCGAAGACTCAGTTGAATAAAGATTTAAGCGATAAACAGGTGCAGGAATTGGTAGCTTTCTTAGAAGCTTTGACAGGAAAATTTCCTGAACAGACGATGCCTCGTTTGCCAGGTTTGCCAGGCAATAGTCTTATTTCTGAATAATTCGATTCCTCAAGAAATCCTATTTTTTCAAAAAATCTGATTTCTACTGATTTTTAAACCTGACAGGTTTTAAAAACCTGTCAGGTTTTTTTTTGGTTGAAAAAATCTTTTCTTTAATCCGTTGTACTCCTAATAATATATGTCACAAATCCACTGTTATCACTGTGGCTTACCGGTGCCAGATCATATCAATTTATTTGTCACCATTCAGGGTAAACCACAACCAATGTGTTGTCCAGGTTGTCAGGCGGTTGCACAAGCAATTTCTTTTGCTAAATTGGAAGATTTTTATCAATATCGCACCGATAATGCGCCAACGGGGCAAGAACTCGTTCCCGAATTTATAAAGCAAACTACCGTTTATGATAACCCAGCAATTCAAAAACGTTTTGTCCATTCCGAAGATCAATTTATACGCGAAGCCGCTTTAATTTTAGAAGGAATTACTTGCGCCGCTTGTATTTGGTTAAATGAGCGTCATTTGCGTACTTTGCCTGGCGTGATTGATGTACAAATAAATTATTCTACTCACCGCGCCCGGGTTCGTTGGGATGATTCACAAATTCATCTTAGTGATATTTTACAAGCTGTCAGTCAGATTGGTTATATCGCACATCCTTATGATCCCAGCCGTCAACAAGAAGTTTTGGAGCGTGAACGGAAACAACAATTACGTCGTATAGGCGTTGCTGGGGTATTAGGGATGCAAGTGATGATGATGTCGCTTGCCCTTTATGCGGGTGACTGGTATGGCATGGCACCTGAATTTAAAATGTTGTTTTATGGGGTTAATTTAATTTTGACATTGCCTATTATATTTTATTGTGCTAAACCCTTTTTTAAAAGTGCTTGGCGCGATGTCAGTCATAGACAAGTTGGAATGGATGTTCCCATTGCATTAGCCCTCAGTCTTGCTTTCCTCGGCAGTGTTTATACAGTTATCAATTATCAGTTATCAGTGTTCAGTGTTCAGCATGTTTATTTTGATTCCATTGCGATGTTTGTATTTTTTTTGTTGACGGGGCGATATTTTGAATTGCGAGCGAGACAAAGTAGCGCAAGGGCGGCGGAAAGTTTGGTGCATTTAGTGCCTACTATGGCAACTCGTTTAAGTCAAATGGCTGATGGAATGAAAGAAGAATTAATATTAGTAGCAGAACTGGTGGTTGGCGATAGGTTGCTGATTCGCCCTGGGGAAAATATTCCTGCCGATGGCAGTATTTTAGAAGGGCAGTCTAGCGTTGATGAATCTCTGCTCACGGGTGAAAGTCATCCTATTAATAAAAGTAAAGGGCAAACATTAATTGCCGGTACGGTGAATATTGAAAGCCCGTTACAAATGCAAGTGGATAAAATCGGTGCCGATACGGTGTTATCCCATATTTTACGTTTACTGGAACGCGCCCAAAGTGAAAAACCAGCGATGACGCAATTAGCGGATCGAGTCGCTTCCTGGTTTGTATTGGGGGTGCTAATCTTAGCATTAGGGGTAGCAATTTATTGGTGGAATGTCAACCCTGATGCTTGGCTGACGATTACACTGGCAGTATTAGTGGTTACCTGCCCTTGCGCATTATCATTAGCGACTCCTACCGCGATGACTGCGGCAACGAGTACTTTGACTCGCGTGGGTTTATTGACAACTCGGGGAATGGCTTTGGAAAGTTTAGCACGCGCTACCCATTTTGTTTTTGATAAAACAGGCACTTTAACTAAGGGGCGTTTACGCTTATTAGCAACCCATACTTATGGTGATTTTAATGCGGTGGAATGTTTACAGTATGCTGTTGCTTTAGAGCGTCATTCTGAACATCCGATTGCGCGAGCTTTGCTGGAGGCTGGGCAAGAAATTCCTCCTTTACAAAAAGGAATGGAGGAAAAAATAATCGCGGAATCGGTTAGTAATCAGCCTGGAGCTGGAATGCAAGGAGATATTGCGGGTTCACGCTATTTTGTCGGTACGCCAGCTTTTATTGCTGATATAACGGGATTGACACCTGAAACAGCACTGATGCAAAGTTTACAACAGGAAGGCAATACCCTGGTTTTATTGGCGAATCGTCAATCACTTCTAGGTGCTTTTATTTTAGGGGATGAAATTCGGAGCGGCGCACAAAAATTAATCCAAACTTTACAACAACAAGGCAAATCGGTTAGTTTATTCAGTGGCGATCATGCTATCGCCGTTCAGCGCGTTGCTAAGGCAGTTGGTATTACAAATGTCAAAGCTGCTTTAACACCAGAAGCTAAATTAGATCAAGTTAAAATATTACAAAAACAAGGTGCAATAGTCGCTATGATAGGCGACGGTGTTAATGATGCACCTGTATTGGCGCAAGCTCAAATATCTATTGCAATGGGCAGTGGCACTCAAATCGCCCGCGCCAGCGCAGATATGATTTTATTGACGGAACACTTACCTAATTTATTGATTGGTATTAATACTGCGCGTCAAACTTTAAAAATTATCCGTCAAAATGTAATATGGGCGATTGGTTATAATTTGATAGCTTTACCAGTGGCTGCAGTAGGTTGGATAACCCCTTGGATGGCAGCGATTGGTATGTCTTTTAGCTCTTTATTAGTGGTTGCCAATGCATTGCGCCTTTTAAAAAAGGCGCAAATACCCTGAAAATTAATGTAGACTAACTATGCTAGGTTTAGTCAAAAGCACTTATACAAATTTATCATTTTCAATTAACTAAATATAAACAAATATGAAGAAGTTAAAAGATCCCAAATTGGTGGTCCAAGCTGCTCCTTTTTTACAACAAGGCTTAACGACCCCCAAAGCTATGCTGGATGTCATTTACGCGCTGATACCCGTTACCTTAGCATCAGTCTGGTTTTTTGGAATGAGTGTCCTGTTGGTATTGATAGCCAGTATTGTCGGTGCGGTTATGACCGAATGGCTTTTTTCAGCGACATCCAAGCGTAGCGAGTCGCTATGGGATGGTAGTGCGGTATTAACCGGCCTTTTACTGGGACTGACATTGCCACCCAGTTTACCCCTTTGGATGGCTTTTATTGGTAGTGTTGTAGGTGTCGGATTAGGTAAAGTCATGTGGGGAGGTTTGGGAAATAATCTGTTTAATCCCGCTTTGTTGGGGCGAGCCTTTTTATTGGCTAATTTTCCCAATGCCATGACGACTTGGGTCCCGCAAACGGAATCCGGGGGATTATTTCATTTACACGCCAGCAATTTGGCCTTGCCCTTTATGCAAGCCCCGGTAGATGCCGTGACAACAGCCACACCGCTTGGTCTAATGAAATTTCAGCAACAAGACACGCCGTTATTTGACTTGATGCTTGGTACGACTACCGGGTCCTTTGGTGAAACCTGTGGATTATTGATTCTGATAGGGGGCATTTATTTGATATTGCGGCGCAGTATTGATTGGCGAGTTCCCGTGGCGATTTTAGGTACGGTGATTATTTTCACGGGCATACTTTTTATGATTGATTCCACACGTTATCCTGATCCCTTATTTACGGTTTTTTCAGGGGGATTATTACTGGGGGCTTTTTTTATGGCAACTGATCCGGTGACTTCGCCATTGACCCCAAAGGGCACTTGGATATTCGGGATAGGAATAGGAATTATTGTGATATTGATTCGCGTATTTGGCGGTTTTCCAGAAGGCATGATGTATGCGATCTTGTTAATGAATGCAACAGTACCCCTGATTGAACGTTATACCCAACCACGCGCTTTTGGACACGGAGGAACAGCCAAATGAAAATGAATCCAATCAAATCTGCCAAAAAAAATGACGATAATCCAAGTGCCTTCAAGCTAATATTCACTTTGGGATTAGCCGGATTTATTTCAGGATTTGCCATTATAGGCATCTATATGGCGACATTACCGACTATCACCGCCTACAAAGTGAAAGTTTTACGCGAAGCTATTTTTAAAGTCTTACCTGGGGTAACTCAGATGGAAAAGTTACGCTACACTAACGGACGCTTAGAAGTCACCACCGCTGAGCTGGATGATGAAAATACGATTTATGCAGGCTATGACAATCAGAAGGTTTTAGTTGGCTATGCCATTCCTGGTGAAGGACCTGGTTTTCAGGACATCATTCGCATACTCTATGGCTATAAACCTGACCAACAACAGGTTGTTGGCATGGAAGTTTTAGAAAGCAGAGAAACGCCTGGACTTGGGGACAAAATCTACAAAGATGCTGAATTTCAAATCAATTTTTTGGCGCTGCAAGTCAAACCCGCCATTGTTTTGGTCAAAAAAGGAGCCAAATCCGCACCTAACGAAGTCGATGCGATTACAGGTGCAACCATTTCTTCCAAAGCTATTGTTCGGATAATCAATGAAACGAATGAAAGATGGCTTGAACGGCTTTCTACGGTAAATCGTGAAGGCGGTAATCAATAGCTGTAGGGTGGGCAATATTGTTGCCCACCAAATTATCCCAAACGTCTACTTATTTGGAAAAACGACATGGCTGGAAAGTTTCGGATGTTATTAAAGCCTCATCCCTAAGCGTTCATTAATGCCACGGTCGTATCTAACATTCTATTAGAAAAGCCCCATTCGTTGTCATACCACGACAACACTTTTACCAAATTACCGATGACTCGGGTTTGGCTGGAGTCATACGTTGAAGAAACAGTAGTATGGTTGAAATCTATGGAAACCAGTGGTTCATCATTAAAAGCTAGCACACCCTTTAACTCCCCTTCCGAAGCTGTCTTTAAAATCTGATCAATTTCTGCCTTACTCGTTGGACGAGCAGATGTAAAGCTTAAATCAACCGCAGAAACGTTGAGAGTAGGAACACGTATAGCGAAACCATCTAATTTACCATTCAACTCTGGCAACACTAAACCAACAGCGGCAGCTGCACCTGTATTAGTAGGAATCATAGACTGAGTGGCTGAACGAGCGCGATGTAAATCTTTATGATAAACATCCGTCAAGACTTGATCATTAGTATAAGAGTGGACCGTGGTCATTAAACCTTGTACCAAACCAATTTTTTCATGTAGTGGTTTAACCAGCGGTGCTAAACAATTTGTCGTACATGAAGCATTAGAAATAACGGTGTCGCTAGCTTTGAGAATATGGTGATTAACTCCATAAACGATGGTGGCATCAACATCTTTACCGCCCGGTGCGGAAATAACCACTTTTTTTGCACCCCCAGTTAAATGGGCACTGGCTTTGGCTTTGCTGGCAAACAAACCGGTGCTTTCATAAACAACATCCACCCCCAGTTCTTTCCAAGGGAGTTTAGAAGGATCGCGTTCAGCCAACACACGAATTTTATCGCCATTGACTACCATATTATCGCCTTCCACGATCACATTTGCCTTAAATCGACCATGTGCGGTATCGTACTTGGTCAAGTGTACATTAGTGTTGGCATCACCTAAGTCATTAACCGCGACGATTTGGATTTCGTCGGTGCGTTCTGCTTCATAAAGCGCACGTAAAATATTACGTCCAATACGACCGTAGCCATTAATTGCTACTTTAATTGCCATTAAGTTCTCTCCTATTAGTTTAATTATCAGTTATAAGTTATAGATGTTCAGTAGGGTGGGCAAAGTTTTGCCCACCAACTGATTTTCACTGATAACTGACAACTGAAAAACTGTTCACTGATTAAAGAACAGATTCAATTGTTTTAACTACATTATCTACTGTAAAACCATATTCTTTAAAAAGTACACCACCAGGGGCAGATTCACCAAAACAGTCCATACCGATGACTTTACCCTCTAGTCCAACATATTTTATCCAACCATCACTCACGCCCGCTTCTACTGCAACTCGCGCCGTGATACTACTTGGTAACACCGATTCACGATAAGCATCATCTTGAACATCAAACAGATTAGTATTTGGCATGGAGACAACGCGGATTTTTTGACCGTTTTCCGTCAATTGTTTAGCAGCATCCATGACAAGACCAACCTCTGACCCGGTTGCAATAACAATCACATCCGGTGTGCCATTACAATCAGACAGAATATAACCCCCTAGCTCAATCAGTTCCAATTGTTCTACTGTGCGTTTTTGATGTGGCAAACCTTGACGTGAAAAAATTAAGCTACTAGGTCCGTCTTTGCGTTTAATAGCCATCTTCCAAGCTACAGCAGATTCTACCGCATCACAAGGTCGCCAAACGAACATATTAGGTATCAAACGCAAAGTCGCTGTTTGCTCAACCGGCTGATGAGTCGGACCATCTTCGCCCAAACCGATTGAGTCATGCGTATAAACGAAAATATTCTGAATCTTCATTAAAGCTGCCATGCGTAGGGCATTGCGAGCATATTCAGAAAACATCAGGAAAGTCGCCCCATAGGAAATGAAACCACCATGCAAACTCATTCCATTCATAATAGCGGACATACTAAACTCACGCACCCCATAATTAATATAATTACCATCGGCATGGTCTTTAATGCCCTGACAGCCTTTCCAGAGAGTCAGGTTAGAACCGGCTAAATCTGCGGAGCCGCCCATGAGTTCCGGTAATAAAGGCCCTAAACCATTCAATGCGTTTTGTGATGCTTTACGAGAGGCTATTTTTTCCGCCGATGCATCGACACTGGAAATAAAAGTATCTGCCTTTTCCAGGAAATTTTCCGGCAATTCACCGTTTAAACGACGTTTCAATTCAGACGCAAGCTCAGGATAAGCTTGAGTATAAGCCGTTAATTTTTCATTCCATTCTTCTTCAAGCCGGGTTCCTTTGGTTTTTGCATCCCATCCTTTATAAATTTCATCAGGAATTTCAAAGGGGGGATGTTCCCAGCCAATTTTTTTTCTAACTAAAGCAACTTCTTCGTCCCCTAAAGCCGCTCCATGACAGGATTCTTTACCTTGATGATTGGGAGAACCCCAACCAATGATCGTTTTACAGCATATCAAAGTTGGTTTATCATTATAAGACTGAGCTTCATCTATGGCTTGCTTAATGGCTTCGGCATCATGCCCGTTAATATTTTCAATGACATGCCAGCCATAAGCGGCAAAACGTTGCGGTGTATTATCAGTAAACCAACCTTCAACATGACCATCAATCGAAATACCATTATCATCATAAAAAGCAATTAGTTTATTCAATCCCAACGTTCCAGCTAACGAACAAGCCTCATGGGAAATACCTTCCATCATGCAACCATCACCCAAAAACACATAAGTATGATGATCAATGAGATTATGAGCGGGGCGATTAAACTGACCGCCCAAAACTTTTTCAGCAATAGCCATTCCCACCGCATTGGCGATGCCCTGCCCTAAGGGACCAGTCGTCGTTTCAACAGCAGGGGCATAACCATATTCAGGATGCCCAGGGGTTTTGGAATGTAGCTGACGAAAACGCTTGATATCATCTATTGATAAATCATAACCAGTCAAATGCGCTATGGAATAGATCAACATTGAAGCATGACCATTCGATAACACAAAACGATCACGGTTAGCCCAATTTGGATTAACCGGGTTATGATTCATATAATCATTCCATAACACCTCGGCAATATCTGCCATACCCATTGGCGCACCAGGATGACCAGAATTAGCTTTTTGTACAGCATCCATGCTCAAAACACGAATAGCGTTAGCAAGTTCTTTACGTGAAGGCACTTATTAAATCTCCTATGGTTATAGATGTAAGTTAATTCTACTTTGTCAAATTTCATATAGGGTAGATAAAGCGTATCCACCTGATTAAACATTATCAATGTGAGCCTCTTGCAAAACTCTAAATTTAAGTGGCAAAAAAGCGAGTTTTGCAAGAGCTTCAATGTAATTATATATTGATATTATTATATATAGGTATTATTATAACAGGTTCTATAATCCTTTACGAATATTTTGCTTTTAATTTTAAATTTATATTAAATAACAGATTAATTTAATTCTGAAATCATTAAGATTATATATTATACGGCTAAATTGTTTTACCAGTTAGTTTCTTTCGTCCAAAGCTTTAGCTTTGGCAAAAATTGAGTTTTAGTTTATAATCCCAAATTGTTTTTTTTATAAATTCAAATTGTAATTCAAATTAATATTGCTAATCAATTAATCATTAGCATTAATTCTACTTTGTTATATTTTATAATGTTTTAGTGGATACTACAATTCATTGATTTTCTTAAATGTGAAAAAGTAGAATTAATCATTGCTAGGAGTCAAAAAATATGGAAACAGTACTAGTAGTACTTGTAGCTAGTATATTTGCCGTTCTTGGATTCAAATCACAATATCATTTAGGAAAAACTAAACTGAAATTGAATGATGAGCAAGAACAACGTCAACAAGCCGAGCAAGCTCTTGAAGACACCAAACGTGAATTGGTGGAAACATCTGAAAAAATGCGCCTCTTGCAAGAACAGCACCAACAAGCCGAACAAGCTCTTGAAGAAACGCGGCGCAAATTGACAGAAACGACTGAACAAGTAAGTTTAGCGCAAGCTCAACATCAACAAGCTGAGCTGTCTATTAAAGACATTCAACGTGAATTAGCCAAAATTTCAGAACAACTGAAATTTGAGCAACAACAGCGTCAACAAACTGAGCAATCCCTTGAAGACACTCAGCGTGAATTAACAATACAGTCTGAACAATATCGTTCAGAACAAGAACAAAGTCAACAACTTGAACAGTCATTAAAAGAAGCCAAACAAACATTGACTGCAAATTCAGTACAACAGCAGCATGAACAGGAGCAACGTCAACAGCTTGAGCAATCCTTAGAAGAGGTTAAACGTGAATTTACGGCAACCTCGGCACAATTGCATCATGAACAGGAGCAACGTCAAGAGCTTGAGCAGTCCTCAGAAAAAGCGGAACACGAATTGACAACACTGTCTGAACAACACAGTTCAGAACAAGAACAGCGTCAACAATTAGAACAATCTTTAGAAAACAACAAACGCGAATTGACAGCACTATCTGAACAATATCGTTTGATAGAAGAACGACATCAACAACTTGAACAGTCTTTAGCCGAACTCAAACGCGCATTGACTGCACTATCTGAAGAACACCGTTTAGAACAAGAACAGCGTCAACAATTAGAACAATCTTTAGAAAAGAACCAGAATGAGTTGGCAGAAACATCAAAACAACTCCGTGATGAACAAGCACAACATCAACAAGTTGAGCAATCGCTTGAAGATACCAAACGTGAATTGACAACAAGCTTGGAAAAACTGGAACATGAGCATGAGCAATGTCAACAACTAGAGCAATCTCTCGAAGAAATGAGAGAGCAAATTAAAGCGACATCATCGTCGTCTGATGCGGATTTTAAATTGGTGACACAGCCGACAAGAATCTATAGTATTAAATCCGTCAATAGTGGGAAAGTCCTTTATATACCCCAAGGCTCATTGAAGAACAATATGCCAATTAGTCAAGATACTTGGCGTGGTGGGCGAAATCAGCAATGGCAATTTCAGCCCCTGGGCGGTGAAGATCAAGATTACTATTATATATTTTCGCTTAAAAGCAAAAAATGCTTAAATGTTCCACTCAAAACAGTACTGGAAGACAATGCTGAAATTCACCAATATCAATGTCAAGGTGGCGACAATCAAAAATGGAAATTTGTGCCTACCCCTGATGGTAGCTTTACTATTCAGTGCAAACAGAGTGGAAAGGTATTAACTGTGTTGGATAATTTGAATAAAGTTATTCAGCAGACTTCTGAAGAGCTTGATTATCAACATTGGATTCTTAATGAGGTTTAAGGGACTTTGAGTCGTGATTTTGGAGACCAAAGCTTTAGCTTTGGACTCCATCACTACATTATCAATCATTACATTTAATTGGGAAACTAAAACATGTCTGATTTACATACTGTAATCACCCATCAGTCATGGGGAGAACGTCTAAAAAATGCCTTATTCGCAGCTGGGTTTGGTTTTTTGTTGTGTTGGGGCGCGTTTTTTCTGCTGTCTTCAAATGAGGGCAGAACGGTGCAACGGGCTCAAACATTGGAAGAAGGAGCGCGTATTGTTAACTCAATTAATGCTAATCAAATCTATGCTACCCATGAAGGCAAACTTGTTCATCTCAGTGGTGAAGTTGCACCCGTTAATAAAACTTTAACCGACGAAGTATTTGGCGTAATGGTGGACAATGTCATCAAATTACGACGTGTGGTGGAAATGTACCAGTGGCAGGAAAATAAAGACTCTGAAACACGGGAAAAGTTAGGAGGGGGAACTGAAACCGTGACAACTTATACCTATCGTAAAATATGGTCAATAGAACTGATTGATTCCAGCCGTTTTCATAAAGATGGTCATTTTAATCCATCTTCCATGCCCTTTGAAGGAGATACATTTATTGCGGAACCAGTGATATTAGGAGAATTTACGCTGTCTTCTAACCTGGTAGGAAATTTAAACGATTATCAGCATTTACCTATCAGTACTGAAACTTTTGATGTTTCGCAAAAACAAAGCCAATTGTCAGATAGAAAAATTCACTATAATTATGGCAATTATTATGTTGGTGAAGACCCCGCTTATCCTCAAATCGGTAATCTACGCATCAAATTTGAAATCGTTTTGCCCACAACTATCAGTATCATCGCCAAACAATCTGAATCGTCTCTGAAGGCTTATACCACTAAAGCAGGCGGTAGCATTGAATTATTTGAATATGGTGTGGTGGATGCTCAAACCATGTTTAAACATGCCCAAAAGCTCAACACCATCAAAACTTGGCTTTTACGTTTGGTAGGTTTTTTAATGATGTTTTTAGGTTTGATTCTGATTTTCAGTGTATTCAAAATATTAGCAGCGGTTATACCCATTTTAGGCAACATTGTTGAATTGCTCAACTTGTTTGTTTCTTTTATTTTAGCGACAGTTCTTTCCCTGATGACGATTGCCCTTGCTTGGTTATACTATCGTCCGTTATTGGGAATCACGCTCATTGTTATTGCAGTGGGCCTCCTGTTTTTATTGAAGTTTGGACGTCAGTCACAACAACCAGCACTAAAATCACAACCAACAGCATTTGTGCCACAAGAATCCGTGTTTAAACCAGAAGGCTCTACTTTATTCTCTGAAAAATCTATTCCTCAAAAAACTAATGATTTGGAATCTCCCATCATGCAAGATAAGTTTAAATTTTGAGATGGTAGTTTTTATGACAGGTCTTTAGGCCAAAATCCTTATCTAAATACCTATAAACTTTCAAATAAGTCAAAGCTATTAAACCTGTCAGGTTTCCAAAACATGACAGGTATTTTTTAATCACCATTAAACGCCAATAATTCCTTCAATAGTTCATTGGCAATTTGTACACTGTCTCGATAACCTTCACAGTCTATCAAAAAGTTATAACGGTATTCCTCCGCACATACCGTAATGACTTGTAACGCCATACGGTATTTAGTTTTATCCGTTTTGAAGGGGGTGTATTCGATTAACTCTTCAAGCAAATTATTTAACTTATGAGTACGTGAATATAAACCGTGCTTGCTTTTTGCCTCCAGCAAATATTTAAACAGCATTTTAAAATAAATAATTAGGGTCAAAGTAAAATTAAGCCTAATTATCAATCTTTTTATCAATCTTTTTATTGCCCTGTTTTTCTAGCAAAATTTATTTTACTCTGACCCCAATTATTATTTCCCCTATTTTTACAAAATTTTTTTTAATCTTTGTCTTTAAACTCGCAAAATCCCCCCACTTTTATCCAGCTATTCCATCAATTCTAGGTTTAATTAAATAGCCAAAGAATTGGAATGAATAGAAAATAAAAGGTAAAGCCCAAATGATTGATGAACTAAAATACATAACAATTGCATATTCTGTAAAAAATGGAATTAAAGCTCTTATGAAAGTTGCGATAATTATTAAAAATACACTGAAGGTAATAAATAAATTTGATGTTAAATGTCTGCCTGTGTGTATTTGAGAAATTATTATCATTACCATATAAATGCTAAGTCCAAAAGCACCGGTTGTTAAAAAATGTCTAAAATGGTTTAAACCATAAATTTGGCTATTTAAATGATCATATCCCATCATTCCATATCCAAGTGCCATGAGTATAAAAATAGTCATCATATATAGGGTATAAGGTTTAAAAAATATACTCTCATTTTTCAAAACGAAATCACTTAAAATGGCTAAAATGGCACTTGCTGCTGCTAAACCTAACCAGCCTAATATCTGATTTTGGGGAAACAAGAATTCAACTATAGTGAAAGTAACAATGGTAAAAACGGCTAAATTATATCGCGGTGGTTTGGCAATAAAAGTATCATCAATCCTTTCATCTGTTATTATTTCATTCATTGCTTCCATACTGACTCTTCTTAATACTAAAATGATCAGAGTCATAAATCCGCCTAATGCAACTTTGAGTATGTCAAGCAATATGAAAGACCAAAATCCAGCAATGGCTCCAAAGAACCAAACTTCTATACAAAATAGTATTAATAAAGTATAGCCAATACTCGCATGTCTTTGCAATGGGTCCAATAGAACGGGTTTAACGGCATAAGAAATGAGCCAAACAAATAAGGTTAAATTGATAATCGCAACAATATAAACGCCTAAAAAATCAATAAACCAAAAGCTTACTCTGCCTAATACCCAAAGCCCTACGATTAAAGCTAATTTTTTGCCGACAATCGGTACAGTACCGGGAAAAAGTTCGGGTAGCCCAGTAAACAAAAATGCCATCACGCCGGCAATACCAACCCCATATAAAAATTCATAAATATGCCACGAAAGCATATCATTGATAAAAGAACTAAGAGGACTAAAAGGACTAATATATCCAGTAAAAACCAATCCCCAAAGTAGGATAGAAATCACAATATACGGAGCGAGTAGCAAAAATATAGCTCTAAATCCATAAGCTAAATAGGGCGGAAAATTTCCCTTTGGATAGTGTAGATAATGTTTGGTTGCGATTTGTTCTTGATTCATTTTACCGCCAATTCAAAAGTTTCTATGATTTTTTTATCCAATAATATCTTCGCACTCTCTTTATATACATATTCATTATCTCTTTGTATCTGAGGTAATTTATACTTAAAATGCTTAACAATCCTGCCCGGTTCCGCTTTGAGTAACAAAATTCTATCACTTAGCCTGATCGCTTCCATCAAATCATGAGTAATAAATAATATTGTCAACGCTTTTTGATGAATTAATTTAATTAAATGGTTTTGTAATTCTTGTTTCAAGCCAATATCCAATGCCGAAAATGGTTCATCTAAAAAAAGTAGAGAAGGTTTGATGACTAAAGCCCTTGAAAAAGAAACTCTTTGTTTCATACCGCCACTCAAATCTTTAGGAAATTTATAAAAATCTTTTGTTTCTAAACCAAATTGAATGGCAATCTGTTGAGATTTCTCAAGGGCTTCATTTTTATCGGCGCCCTTTGCCAATAATCCTAATGCAATATTATCTATGACATTTTTCCAGGGCAAAAGTCTCGATTCTTGAAAGGTAAAGGCTGAACTTTGAAAACTATTTTTAATTTCACCCTCTTCTACATCCAGTAAACCAGCACAGAGATGTAAAAGGGTCGTTTTTCCACCACCACTGGGACCGACAATACTTAATACTTCTCCTTGATTTAATTCAAAATTAATGTTCTTTAAAATCTCGGTAAAACCAAAAGAGTGGTTAAGACTCTCCACAACTAATCTCTCCACAATTCCACCTCTCTTTTAAACACTTTGTTTCTTCCTAAATAGTTGGGCAATCCGCCCTTCAGATAGTTTATCGCCATTTGAAATTCTATTTATGAGTTCTGATTGTTGCATATTATCTTCCTAATAATTACTTCCTATTCTATATAAATCTCAATCATAGCATTTTTAATGCTATAACTTGCTTCGCCAATACCTGTTTTTTGAGCAGTGATACGTATTTGTCCTGAAACCAAAAATATATTAGAAGCATCTTCTTGCCTTATGCCATAATCAGGTGCAACTTCAACTAACACGGTTTGATTGGCTGGTGGAGGTGGAACGTGGATACAAGCACCAAAATAAGGGACTAATAAAAATTCGGTAATCAAATCATTATAATTATTGAGTGGTGCAATAAATCCTGCTAATTTAACCCATTTATCGTTGAGTGCTTCATTAGGAGGTATATTATTAATTTCCGTTTCAATTTTTTTATACAGTTCCTCAGATTCTTGCATGTAAGTAGTAGTACAAAAGTATTTTAACATTATTTAAATATACGTAATAGTATATTCATCAGAGCCAATATTTGCTAAAATGTGAAATAAATCTGATTTGAGATAATTAAAAGACTGAAAAGCT
>QNES01000114.1 GCA_003645255.1 Gammaproteobacteria bacterium | reverse complement strand
CCATGCCCACCGAAAATAATGTCTTTTCCTTGTTAGCGGCAATTTGTCGCGCTAAACCAATAATTGCTTCAGCAGGGGCCCAAGTCAATTTGGCGACATTTTCAGGCGTATAACTGCCATCCAACATTTCCTTGGTGACATCAAAGACAGTGCGACAATTCACGGTTTCGCCAGAAACCAATTTCACATCGAACTTGCCTTCTAACTGCGGATTCCCTGAGAAATGCTTGCCAATCTGGTCGTGATTCATTGCAACCGGCTGATTTCCTTTCTCATCCCAGAAGACGAAATCGCCCCATTCTTCATGCTGTTTCTCAGTGAGCACAGGACCTGGTTGTTCATGAATCGCAGGACCTTTTTCACCCGCTTTCAATACAATAGTATTGTTCGTCAGTTCTGCCAGTTTATAATCAGGAAATACGTCACCCGCTCGCAACATTTCGCCCGTGTCCATGCGTACTAGGAGTGGCAAATCGGTATTTGCTTTGACATAAGCATCATCAAACAACTTTTCACTGATTAAAACCTGGGCTATACCTAATGCCAAAGCCGGTGTCGTCCCTGGACGCACAATAATCACTTCATCGGCTTTATTACAAGTGGCACTGTATTCCGCTGCGATAGCGACAATCTTAGTGCCTTTCATTCTTGCTTCAGAGAGCCAATGTACATCAGGCATTTTAGTCGTTGCCCAATTCATGCCCCAAACAATCAGCATGTTAGCATGTTCAACATTACAAAGGTCAAAATCAACAGTTTGTTGACCCGTAACCATGGGGTGTCCAGGTGGCAAATCAGTATGCCAACTGTAATTATCGAAACCCCGTCCACCTAATGATTTTTCAGGACCGGTCCCCCGTATTTTGTCATCTAACAAAGCCATACCATTGGCTTCGCGATATTGAACAAATATACGAGTCATACCTAATGGTGGCATACCACCACGGAATTTCAAGACTTGAGTACCGGCACCTTGGGTTTTTTCCACCATTAAGGGATCATAACCCTGCGCCAGCAATCTTTCCTGACCTTTTTTGTTGGAATAGGTTTCCGCAATGTTCTTTAGGGCTTTGGCTGACAATTCAAACGCTTCATCCCAAGTAGCCGCTACAAACGGATCTTTTCCCCGTTGCAGATATTTTATATCCACAGCGGCGGTATTAGGATCACGCGGAAAACCTGCTTCCACCCAATCCTTAAAACCTTTGCGAATCATGGGGCGCTTACACCGTCTATCCCCATAAAAACGCCGTGCCAAACCTAAACCTTTATTACAGCAGCGCGGATCCCAACGTTGGCTGGCACCATTGCCATTTAAATCTGTCGCCTTTTGATAGCCATAACTGGGGGCAATACGAGTCACTACGCCATTCTTCACATATCCCCGCAATAAACAATTATGCGTATCGTTGGGGGCACAAAGGAAAACAAATGAAGAGTCGTAGTGATACAAATCACGATAAGTTTTTTCCCAATCGCGGTTAGGATAGTTAGCCAGAGGGTTATCTATAGATTCCGGCATTAACAGATTAGTCGCGCCTATTGCCGACTGAGAAATCAAAGCCGTACCGGCACCTGTTGCCGCCATCTGAAATAGAAAGCGACGACGAGAAACATTGGTGGCTTGATTTTTATCCACTTTTTCTGACATTATGCAATCTCCCGAATCTCATGGTTTTATTGAAATCGGTTTGAATATGCGAATAAGGACTTCCCAAAATCATTTTTGGAACTTCCCAATAGCTTTATTACTACGCCAATATACTTAGCCAGAAAAGTTTTGTGCAGCAAAAACTCCGATTTTTTAGAAAAATTGGATTTTTGAGTCGCAATATTTATCTGGATAACTATAATGATTGGAACAAATATTTTCTAAATCATTAACCCATTATTCTTTAATTTTATATAATAAAATACTGAAATGACTTAGCGCAAAATTCCAACTTGGAATTATAAGATAAACCTTTTTAAATCACATTGATTTATATCAAAATAATCAATCTTTTTTAAAATCAAAATAAACCCAGTTTTTTTAAACTTTGGTTTCTAAAGGGAAATGCTATAAAACCTAACTTCTTGCTTTGAGAGTTTTTAACGGCATGAAAACTTTTCACTATTTTCAGTCATTTTTATCCCCATCTCCGGCGATGCCAGAAGCATTGTACTTATTTGCTCAATGGGTTATGATAGGTTACCATGCTGTAAAAAGTCCAAAGCTGAAGCTTTTTTAGTGTTTCCGGATGAACACTAGATTTAACCCCAGTTGTAAACTCAGGCATAAACTTGCCTGGTCTTTAATATACTGCTTGCCATTGAGTTTTGTTAAAATATTGTTTTAATTCACGACGTTTTTTAAAAAACGGGGGCTCTGAATTTTACAAATTTCAAGTGCGTTCAGTATATTAGCCATGTTTTTATTTAAAAAAAATGATTTAAGTTGCAAATATGTGGAAAAAACACATTTTCAAAATATTATTATTCTTTTGTATTGTCAGTTTCTTAATAGTTGTGGGGTTGATTTTTCACTATGTGCATGAAAAAAATCAAAGGGTGCGAGTGGCTAAAAGCCATGCCCAACAAGAAACGATACAGGCAGCACTGCAAATAGAGCAAGCACTTAATGCGCTTTCATCTATTGCTCATACTATTGCGGATGATATCAGTACCGGAAAATTAAAAAGGGAACACATTTTAACCAGGTTGAAAAAGACATTAGAAATCACACCCAATATGTTTGGGATTGGTGTCGCCTTTGTTCCTTATGTCAATAATCCGCAAGTACGACAACTGTCACCTTATTATGTGAATAGAAAAGCTTGGCAACATTCACCCAAATTGTTGCAAGTTTTTACGATCCCGATTACTTATTTTGACACGGTCAAACAAAGCGAAATGATCACGGGCGTTGTTTTTGTAGATTATTTATTAAGTGATATAAAAACACTCATGGCTAGCCTGAAACTAGGGCGATCCGGTTATGGATTTATTCTATCTGAAAAAGGGGTATTTATTGCTCACCCAATTGAAGATCATGTCAAAAATTATCAAACTATATTTAATTTAGCAGAATTGTACCACGACAACGCGCTATCGCGTTTAGCAGAAAAAGCGATTAATGGTAAAAGTGGTGTGATTGATCATATCGATCAAGTGACAGGACAGGCGGCTTGGATTTTTTACGAATTTATCCCTTCTACTCATTGGTCAATAGGTGTTGTTTCATTTAAAGATGTTTTAGAAACGACCTATTTACAACGACGACTGATTTGGATAAGTATCGCTACGGTTGTTTTCCTAATATTATTAGCAATTATCTTGTTTCGAGCAGATAAAGGTGATAGAACCAGTCTTTGGACGGTCGTCTATTCTTCCACGATAATACTGATAGGGGGGATAGGCTATTTATGGTACATCACCCAAACGGGACCTATCAAAAAGGAGCTTGGAAGCACTATGATTGTAGATAAAGTTGGACTACAACAGTTTTTAACGACTTCTACTCAGCAAAGTTCACCTGAAAAAGAGTCGTATTATGTGCCTACGGGTGTTTTTATTAAATCTATAGAATTTGTGGAAAACAATAATGTCTTTTTATCGGGTTATATTTGGCAAAAATATGATTCAAATATTCATAGGGATTTATCCCAAGGTTTTATTTTACCAGAAGCTCAATCGACTCAAATAATTCAAAGTTATCATATCAAGGAAAATCAGACAGAAGTAATTGGGTGGCATTTTCAAACGACGATACCTCATCAATTTGCTTATACTAAATACCCTTTTGAAAGAAGGAAACTGAATTTACGGATAGCACATCAAGATTTTAATAAAAATGTGACTCTAATTCCTGATTTAGAAGCGTATGGGGTTACCAATCCGACAGCACGTCCAGGGATAAAACGTCAAGTTGTTTTGCCTGGTTGGTTAGTATTAAGAAGTTTTTATAATTATCAAAGCCATTATGAAGATACCAATTTAGGTTTGGAAAATTATATTGGACACCAAAATTTTTCCCATCTTCAATTTAGTATTTTAATCCAAAGAGAGTTTATAGCTCCCTTTATTAGTAATGTGTTACCACTTTTTATCGCCGCTAGCTTATTGTTCGCGCTTCAAATGTGGCTTGGGAGAACGACAACCTTTATACGCACAATGAATGCCTTATTTTTTGGGGTACTACTGGCTCATATTAGACTGAGGGGAACAATAACAACACCGGAAATTGTATATCTGGAACTCTTTTACTTAGTCGTCTATTGCAATATTTTAATCACGACGCTTAGTTTTTTTCTATATACTTATGAAGTTAAAATTAGTTATTATCGTTATGGCCTGATACCAAAATTGGCTTTTTGGCCTATAATATTTGTAAGTATGTTTATTCTAACAGTTGTTGTATTTTATGTTTGAAGAATTGAAAAGGGGATTGTAATGAAAAATGGCTATTTATTAGCATTGGTTGTTGCCTTAAACTTATCCACAGTGAGTGTTATAGCTGAGACAGAATCTGTGAAAGAAAAACAAGGGACCGTTGATGATGAAACCGTCTCTTTGGAAAAAATGCCAGATACGGTTGATAAGACTGTACATGGAAAAGAACGGACCGAGTACGTTGTGCTGCCCTTCGTTAGGGTTGTCCCCACCGAAAGTCAGGTGCTTACCAATTTTGTTAAAATAACGCCTGACATTGAATCTGTAACAGTTATGCATAATGGCAAAAAAGTAGTCATTATGCGTAATCAAGATCAAAATAATAGGGTGAACTCTGAATTTACCAAAACTTCACGTCCGTGTCCGCCTTTTTGTATTTATCCAATGACTTTAGCACCGGGTGTTGAAACGATTGGTGAATTGGAAGTGCTTGATTACTTGAAAAAAATTCATGAGGGTGATCAATCTATTTTGGTAATTGATTCACGCGCAGTGGACCAGGTGATCAAAGGCTCAATTCCTGGTGCTATCAATATTCCTTGGGATGTTTTCACTGATAATGAGTCTAGCGTGTCCATTGTAACAGAAATCTTGACAGAAAGTGTCAATAATTGTCATTCGCCCATTATTGAAAAAATATTGATAGAACAACTGGGTGTCAGACATAATAATGAAGATAAGGATTTTATTCAGGCTAAAACCTTAATTTTATTTTGCAATGGTCCCTGGTGTAAAAAATCTCCTGGTAATATTATGAGATTACTGGAACTTGGCTACCCACCAGAAAAGCTCAAATGGTATCGTGCTGGTATGCAAGGATGGGAGTTATTTGGTTTAACGACGGTTACAGATATTCCAATGCCATGGCTTGGGCTATAGCCATCTGAACTCAATTTTTTGTTTTTTGTTTTTTTTATAGCATGGGCATTTTCAAAAACGGCTTCTATGGCGAACATAAGTGTTCGCCCTGAGGGTCTAGAGAACCAGGGCAGACACACAGGAAACTAATTACCCCCCATTAATTTGCGTAGTTCACTGACTTTCAAAATCTGTATAGGTTTATGAGTGCTATTGCGATAATAAATATTAAGGCTATCAATATCAGGATCATTTGCCATCAAATTGGCAAAGCGTTCAGATAACAGTTGGGCTTCCTTGATGTTTTGTACAAGGCTTAAAGGTAAATCAATATCTACCGTCAGTTTACCGCCTAAATAATGCAAAGTAATTTGTTCAATCATACCGGCTGTTTCTAAAGATTGCCAATTTTGCTGCAAACGCGCTGTGATTTTATCGCGATTGGGTAAATTTGAAGTCGTTCGTGTGAACTCGTCATTTTCAACATCAATATGTACTAAAACTTCAGTGATTTCTGGCATGTTAGTCATCAGCTCTGTACGCACCGCGTCACTGATTTTATGCCCTTCTGATACGCTGATATGGGGATCAACCAAAATATGTAGATCCACTAAAACATAAATTCCCATTTTGCGAGTGCGTAGCTGATGCAAACCAATTACCCCGTTCACAGATAAAGAAATGTCTTTAATTTCAATAAGTTGCTCTTTTTCTAATCCGGTATCTATCAATTCATAAATGCCAGGCAAACTTAACGTAAACCCAATATAGCCAATCATAAAACTGATCCCAATCGTGGCAACGGCATCCAACCACAGGAAACCCAGCATACTTCCCCCCACGCCAATAAACACTATCATCGAAGAAATCGCATCACTACGATGATGCCACGCATTTGCTTGTAACATCGGTGAGCGCACCCGTTTAGCGACATACATCGTGTATTGATATATCGCTTCTTTGATGGCAATGGACAAAATGGCAGCAGCCAGGCTGATGCTGGTAGGCTGTAATAATAACGTCGGCTCAAATAAACGCCTTTGAACATCTATTAATAAAGCCGCTGCCATCAATAAAAGTAAAGCGCCGCCGGCTATAGTCACTAGCGTTTCGATGCGCCCATGCCCATAAGGATGCTTGAGGTCAGGGGGCTGCGTACTGTATTTAGCACCTATTAACGTCATAAGCCCAACGAGTAAATCAGACAAAGAATGCAAACCATCGGCAATCAAGGCTTGCGAGTGCCCTACAAAACCAAATATTATTTTAACAAGAGTCAAAAAGATATTGATCGTTATAGCTAACCAAGTGACATTGCGTATGGCAATATAACGTTCTTCTTGTGATATTTTAGATGATGATTTTAACATTGGGTTTAAAATGAATATATAGATTAGACTGGTTCCTGTTTAATTGTAGAGTGGGTAGGAAACCCACCACTACTGAAAAATGGGTATCACTTTTGGATCAGAAAACGCTTTGAGGCTTTTTTTACCTAAAGCGTATCCATAGATGACTTCATAAGTCGCCGGTAAAGAACCGTCTTCTGGTGAACGATATTGCTCATAAGCTGCTAACATTTGGTTAAATTTGTTTTTTCCCATTAAGCCCTGTGGTTGTCCGGCGGTAATATTATGAGCACCAATATTTTTTAAATCTTTCATTAATTGTTTAACATCATGGTAGCCCAATTCAATTCTATCAATATCCATTACCGGATCACACAATCCCGCTTCTAGTAGGGCATCACCATAGTCGTGCATATCAATAAAACGATTGACATGGGAGGCTTTATCAACTTTTGCCCAACTGTCGCGTAATTCTTTTAGCGTATCCGGTCCCAGGGTGGAAAAAAACAAGGCACCGTCTGATTTTAAGACGCGGGCAAATTCTGCAAAAACGGTGTGAATATCATTACACCATTGCAATATCAGATTAGATACTAGTAAATCAATACTATTATCAGCTATCGGTAATTTGGCAGCATCACTGCATAAGAAAAAGGGTTTAGAATCTTCCAGAAAAGTTTTTTTGCGTGCCTCCTGTAACATATTTATTGAAATATCAAGAGCATATATACGTGCGCTTTTATGACGCTGACTTAAAGCATAAGTCAATCCACCGACTCCCGCACCGACATCTAAAATATGCCCTGGTGCTATTTTTAACCATTCTAAACGTTCAAGCAGGTTTTCTGCGATGTTTTTTTGTAGCTTAGCGGATTGCTCATAAGTCAGCGCAGCGCGATCAAATGATTTCGCCACTTTTCGTTTATCTAAGTAGTCAGGGGGTTTTAATTTCATTTAAAAAACCTTCTAAAATGGGCATAAAAATCTCGGGATGAGATAAAAATGGGATATGGGCAGCAGGTTGGATGCAAAATTGTTCTAAATGGGGAAAGTATTGCTGATAGTATTTTCCTATCCCCGCTGGTACAATCATATCACGTCCTCCTAGACATAATATGGCAGGGCAGCGAATCTGTGATAATTGGGTGCGTAGATCAGTATTTTGTAATAATGTTAAACCAGCTTGTAAGGCATCCCGTTGTGGAATAGTGTTTTTTTTAAAGTAGGCATTTAGAAAACGGCGCTGCTGATTCGCTGATTCGCTACCTTTTACCTGCAAAGCTAAAAAGCGTTGTAAGGTGCCTATTGTATCATTTTGTAATTGTTGGGCAAATTTTTGAAGTCTGGTAGGTGTCATGGCATGGACCCAATCTTTGTCAGTGGCAAAGCGGGGTGAGGTGCTAATTAATACGAGTGCACGTACCCAGGTGGGCTGATACCTTGCCATTGCCATTGCCAATAGTCCGCCTAAGGACCAACCTATCCATACCGCATTTTTGGGTAATTCAGCCGCTAATTTTTCTATCAGGATGGGCAAGCTGTATTCACATAAAGCACTGCGCCCATGTCCTGGCAAATCGACTTGATAAATACGCCAATTTGGGGCAAGGGTGGTTGCAATATCATTCCAAATTTCCCCATTAAATCCCCATCCGTGTAATAATATTAAGGGCTTACCTTCGCCTTGTTGTTTGATGAATAGGTTCATAAGTATTAGAGCTACATTGCGTCACTCGCTAAATTTTATATTATACTGAATTTATATCGGTATGCAAAAATATTTTAACAGTTTTTAACCAGTTCAAGAAATCAGATTTTTGAAAAAAATCTTATTTCTACTGATTTTCGTTTTTTTCTTTAAATAAGGTATCAATAACTAAATGTTTGAAAATCTCACAGAACGTCTGGGTAAAACCCTAAAAAATCTGCGTGGACAAGGACGTTTAACGGAAAATAATATTAAAGAAGCCCTACGCGATCTGCGTATGGCTTTGTTAGAAGCCGATGTCGCTTTACCGGTGGTTAAAGGATTTATTGAGCAGGTGCGACAACGAGCAATTGGTCAAGAAGTCATTAGCAGTCTTACCCCAGGGCAAGCCCTGATTAAGGTGGTACGTGATGAATTAAGTTCATTGATGGGCGAGCAATGTGATGAACTTAATTTACAGGCACCTGCACCTATTGTGGTGTTAATGGCAGGATTGCAAGGTTCAGGTAAAACTACCACGGTGGCTAAATTATCCCGTTGGTTGAAGGAACGTCATCAAAAATCAGTGATGGTAGTGAGTTGTGATGTTTATCGCCCGGCGGCTATTAAGCAATTAGAAACTTTAGCCACTGAGGTAGGGGTGTCATTTTTTGCCAGCGATAGCGCACAAAAACCGCTGGATATTGCTACCGCCGCTATCGCACAAGCTCGCAAACAATTTGTAGATGTCTTATTAATTGATACCGCCGGTCGTCTCCACATTGACGACGAAATGATGAATGAAATCAAGGAGTTACATGCGGCGGTCACACCAACAGAAACTTTGTTTGTTGTTGATAGCATGACAGGGCAGGATGCTGCGAATACGGCTAAAGCGTTTAACGATGCCTTGCCTTTAACCGGGGTCATACTGACTAAGACAGATGGTGATGCACGAGGTGGTGCAGCTTTATCGGTGCGCTATATCACGGGTAAACCGATTAAATTTCTGGGTATCGGCGAAAAAACGGATGCTTTGGAATCTTTTCATCCTGATCGAGTTGCTTCAAGAATTATTGGTCAGGGCGATGTTTTGAGTTTAATTGAAGAAGCAGAACGCTCTGTTGATAGGGAAGAAGCCACCAAATTGGTTGGTAAACTGAAAAAGGGTAAAGGTTTTAATTTTGAGGATTTCCGTATCCAAATCATACAAATGCGAAACATGGGTGGTATAGCTAATTTAATGGACAAAATCCCAGGCATTGATCAAGTGCCAGAAAAAGCCAAGGCAATGGTGAATGATCAAGAATTTAATCGCATGGAAGCGATGATTAATTCCATGACACCTAAAGAGCGGCATTTTCCGACTCTCATAAAAGGTTCCCGTAAGCGCCGTATTGCCAATGGCTCTGGAACTAAAATACAAGACGTGAACCGTTTAATCAAACAATTTAGTCAAATGCAAAAAGTCGTCAAACAAACCTCCAAAAAACGGGGATTCGCCAATATGATGCGTGGCGCAAAAGCGCGACAAATGCCTCGGAAGCGACGCTTTTAATTGTGAATTAATAACTGATAACTGATAATTTATAATGCGCTTTTTAGTATTAACACAATATTTTCACCCGGAAACAGGGGCACCTCAGGTCCGATTAGCGGCTATGATTCGTGAGCTATTACGCCTTGGACATACAGTGGAAGTCGTGACGGCTTTACCCAATTATCCAAACGGCAAAATTTTTTCTGACTATCAAGGACGCTTTTACCGGGTGGAAAATTGGGAAGGGGTGCGGCTGCATAGAGTTTGGATGTATGCCGCTACCGGGGCGGGTTTTAAACGTTTGCTTAACTATTTTTCATTTATGATAACCGCATTATGGGGGTTACGACGAGCCAAAAAACCCGATTATTTATTTGTAGAATCTCCGCCCTTATTTTTAGGCATAACCGGCTATATAGCCGCTAAAATCTGGCGAGTACCATTCATTTTGAATATTGCCGATTTATGGCCGGATACAATACGCGCTTTGGGTTTAATGCAAGATGGTTTTGCTTTACGACAGGCAGAAAAATTAGAAGCATGGTTGTATCGTAAAGCAAATTATGTCACGGTCGTCACGGAAAGCGTGCGCCAAATACTTATCAATGATAAACAGGTTCAGGCTCATAAAGTTTTATTATTACCTAATGGAGTTGATACTCAATTGTTTCAACCACAATCGGTTGATGCTGCCCTGAAAACCCTGATGAATTTACCTGAAAATCAAAATGTGATTTTATACACAGGGACGCATGGTTATGCACATGGTATGGAAGTCATATTACAAGCAGCTCAGTTATTATCAGCAGAAAATGTCTTATTTTTATGTGTCGGAGGGGGGTCGGAGAAAAATCGTATTCAACAACTTTGTGAGCAGAAGAAACTGAAAAATGTGTTATTTTGGACATCGCACCCCCCTGAATTTATAAATCGTTTGTATAGTTTAGCTTTGGCAGGCATTTCTAGTTTTCGTGATTCCCCGTTGCTTGAATGTACACGCCCAGCAAAAACTTTAGCGATTATGGCGTGTGGTAAACCGGTATTATATAGCGGTGCCGGTGAAGGGGCACAATTAGTGGCTTCGGCAAAAGCGGGTATTATTACCCCACCTGAAAATCCTGCCGCCTTATCAGAAGCAATACGAAAATTAATCCGTGATAAGGCGTATGCCACCCAATTAGGTCATAACGGCAGAATTTATGTTGAAAAACATTTACAATGGTCTACCGTTGTTGCAGCTTGGTTGCAACAATTCAAAGAAGGTTAAAAAAACAAGTCTAATAATTATTGATGAAAATAGCCTATCTTTCTGCTGGAAATGCTATCCATACTGTGCGTTGGGTAAATGCCCTAGCACAACGTGGACATACTATATTTCTTATCACCATGCACAAGGGTAATGAACCCTTACATGAAAAAGTGTCGTTATTTCAGTTGCCGGTAACAGCTCCACTAGGATATTTTTTTAACGCATCCCATCTGAAAAATTTACTCAAACGATTGCAACCCGATTTTCTACATGTTCATTATGCCACTGGTTATGGTACATTAGGACGTTTATGTCAATTTAAACCCGTGATTTTGTCCGTCTGGGGAAGTGATATTTTTGATTTTCCTGTCAAGTCATTTTTGCACCGTGCGTGGTTGGTCAAAAATTTAAAAACGGCTACAAAAATTTGTTCAACCAGTCATGTCATGGCAACAGCAACAGAAGAATTATTACGCCGTGATAATCAGCCGATTGCTATTACGCCGTTTGGGATAGATACGATGTTATTTTATCCTCAGCCCGAATTACGCGATAGCACCGTCTTTAAAATCGGTACGGTAAAAACCTTAGCTTCCAAATATGGAATTGATACACTCATTCAAGCATTTTATACATTACGAAATACATTAGCTGGCACATCGTTAGCGCAACAATTACGTTTGTGTATTGCCGGCGATGGACCACAACGTGATAAATTACAAGCCTTAGTCGCTAAGTTAGGTTTAAGTGCTGTTACCGAATTTGCAGGACATTTACCACACGCTCAGGTACCGGCTTATTTAAATCAACTAAATATTTATGTCGCCTGTAGTCGTCTTGATAGTGAAAGCTTTGGAGTTGCTATTTTAGAAGCGTCCGCTTGTGGCTTGCCTGTCATTGTTTCTCGCGTGGGCGGTTTACCAGAAGTTGTCGAAGAAGGAGTAACAGGTTTGATAGTGGAAAAAGAAGATATAGAACAATTCGCTACTGCCCTCTCTAAATTAGTTCAAAATAAAACCATACGTGATACTATGGGACATGCAGGACGGCAACATGTTATGGAAAAATATAATTGGCAAGAGAGTGTACCGATTTTGGAAACGGTTTACAAACAAATAAAAGCCATGTATAGATGTTCAGAAAAATAATTTTTTGATCAAACCTGCCAGGTTTTGGAAACATGGCAGGTTTTGTGAAGCCATGTAGGGTGTTTTTGGTGCAACGGCAACTAAGAATTTCTTTGTCTGAATATCTATAGCTACTTGAAATTTTATCCTATAGCCACCATTTTACGTTTTATTATTTTATAGAACGTTCGTTATATAGGAGACAATAATGGCTCGTGCAAAATTTTCTACCTCACCTGGTGCATTAAATGCTATTTTTCGTGAAGCAATTCCTTTATTTGCTCAATCAGGTTTTGATGGCGTTTCTATGCGTCATATTGCAAAAGCAGTAGGCGTTAGTATTGCCACGCTTTATTACCATTTTCCAGATAAGCAAACTTTATATTTACGTTGTATAGAAGAAGCTTTTGCTAATAAAGCACAAGGATTGTCTGAGATTTTGGCAATACCGGGTACACCTGAACAACAATTACAACAGTTCATTTATCGTTTTACCTGCTTAATGGCATCGGATACCCATTTTCGGCGTTTATTGCAGCGTGAATTGTTAGATGGTGACGAAACTCGTTTGCGGGTATTGGCAAAAGAGGTTTTTCAAACCCAGTTTCAAGGCATTACTGAACTGGCGAAAACTTTAGCCCCAAATTGTGATGCCCATTTAATGGCAATTTCGATGGTTGGTTTAGTGTTATTCCATTTAGAAACGACACCGATACGCCAATTTTTACCAGGAGGGCGTGCAGAGCATAATGAGTCTGAATTGATAGCCAAGCATGTCACTCAATTATTGTTAAAGGGGATATTGCAATGTGGAAACGATTAATTCTTTTAATTCTTTGTGGCTTATTGCTTGGCTGTCAAGAAAATGAACCAAGCGTATTCAATGTTTCAAAACAACCAGCTTTAAAATTATCCGTCACATCTGTGAGCAGCCAAAAAGTACCCAGATTTTATTCGGCAACCGGTTATACTTATGCGCGCCGTATCAAAATCAGCTCTCACCAGTCAGGCACTATCAAGAAACGGTTAGTTGATGAAGGCGATGTCGTTAAACCCGGTGCCTTGCTAGTCGTTATTGATGATGCCGAATTGTTAGATACAATCGAACAAGCTAAGTCAGCCGTTCAATCAGCAACCATCAGCTTAAATGACAGTCAGAAAGAGGTTAAACTGGCTGAAAAATTACGCAAAGCAAGAGCCGTTTCAGTGGAACATTTACGCAAAGCAAGAGTTCGGTTGGATTTAGCCCGTTCCAAACGGGTACAGGCAAAGGCTGAATTACGCCGTCAACAAACTAAAAAACCGTATTACCGCTTAACCAGTCCAATATCAGCGCGAGTGGTAAAACGCTGGATTGAACCAGGTGATTTAGCCGTTGCCGGTAAACCTTTGTTAGAATTAGAAGCGATAGGTGAGTTGGAATTTGAAACCGCATTACCGGCGCATTGGATGAAGCAAATTAATTTGCAAGAGAAAGTTAAACTCAAGTTACACCATTCCAATGCAACGATTGTGGCAAAAGTTTCTCATATCGTTCGTAGTGCTAATCGTATGACTCAAACCTGTCAAATTAAGTTATCTCTACCCAAGAAAACAACATTAACTGCGGGTTTATCCGGTCAAGTTGATTTTATGATTGCTGAAAATCAGCACTTACTCATACCAAAGTCAACCTTGATAAAACGTGCAGGTGTGCAAGGGGTTTTTCGCTTGGATAAACTAAATAATGCGTGGTTTACGCCGGTAAAAACGGAACGAATTTGGAGGCAACAATGGGTGGTTTTATCTGGATTGCAGACGGGAGAACAATTGGTTTTGCAACCACCTCTTAGTTTGCGAGATGGTGTGGAGGTAAGAGTCAGGTAGGTTGGTTACGCTTCGCTAAGGAACGTGCATCAAATAATTTAGTCAACTTTAAAACCAGACCTGCCAGGTTAAAACAAAACATGGCAGGTCAATCGCAGCGTCCAAACTTGATTTTGACCTGGCAGATTTTCTTTTGAACCTGCCAGGTCTGGTTTAGTTTTCGAGGTTTCCGTTTTTCTTCAAAAAACTGAAACCTCGAAACGAATTTATTTCATGCACATTCCTAACCCAACAGTTTTAGCCGTTTTAGTGTTAGAAGTGTCGGGTTACGTTGTAACCCAACCTACTTGGCTTTATCAGAATTTGTTCAAGTTTATTATATTCTTCCACCTCTCGTAATTGATATAAAAATGTATTCACCCGTTTGGCACGATAAAACTTTTTGGTACTATAAACTTCAATAATGTTTTCAAAATCAATAGATTCAAGCGTTTCAAGCTCATCATCATCAATTCGTAAACTATCTGTAAGAAAATCAATACCAACCCATTGCCATTCTCTTTCAAAAATTAAATCGGCCAATGCTCTTAAAGGCTTTGCTATAGCATTTTCCGATTGAGTAAAGTACAGATATATATTATTTTTAGATATTTTATAACTAAGGAGGTTCTTAGTTGAAAATTATTTTTGTACTCAACCTTATGTGTTCAAAAAATGTTTTTT
>QNES01000113.1 GCA_003645255.1 Gammaproteobacteria bacterium | reverse complement strand
TATGCCATCAGCCTTTATTCCCGCTATACTTGCCTGATTTTTGAGTAAACCATTGTGAAAAACAACGATTACATCAGGTGAGTCAATAGGTGCAGTTGATCTGATTTGTTTTTCAGGTGGGGCAAGTCGGATAAATGAACGCACTTGGGAACCTTTTTTTTCGGAACCAGATGATGAAAAATGTGCGCCATTGAGATTCATGCGTAGCACCGCAGCGGTGGATAAAATTTGTCCTGTAGTGTGCGCCCCCAAACCTCCAATAGATTCAAATCGGATACCGAAATATCGGTTTGGATCGGGAAGTGTTATTTTCATTCAATTCCCCTTTCTGAAGATATTTAAAACGTTGGGAAATGTGGTATTCAAATTTGAAGCCTCCTTATAAAATTAGTACAACGGGTTTAGTATTTCTAGCACAAACTTATTGTAACCTATTTTGGCTGAACCATAAAATACATTTTTTTGCTAATTCTAGTTTGTCATTTTCGTGAATATCATCGACAATCAAAATCGTATCCTGGTATAAAAGTGGGATTCATACGACATTATTAATTAGATTAATAGATTAATAAAATGACAATTAGAATTTATTATTAACGAATTTTATTTGAATTAAGAAAAGATTTGAGTCGAGTCGTATCCATTTAGGGCATGCTGGCAGAATGACAAGCAAAAATGCAAAACCATTCTCACTTCAGTTTAAGTGCTGATAAACGGGATGATATTTTGGAAGACTTGATTGATTTACATTAAGAACCAAAGCTGAAACTTTGGGTGGTTAAGGGACAAAAAGTTTAATATTTGGTATATACTTGAAATGCTTAACACTGTTTTCATTAATAAAATCAATAACAACACAAGTATCACATAAAATAGTTTGGATCATGCGTTTCTATTCCAAGTTTGTTGACGTAATGTTTGGACATAGTGAGCGGCATCGTTTACCTCAGCAAACGGTTTCACATCATCCAAATTTTCGTCAGTCACCGGATAGTTAATCACGGTTGAATGGGCTAACGGATCTAATTTTTTATAACTCAATGGTTCATTGTGAGTGATAAAATCTTGAATAGCCATCATAATGACTTCTGAAACCTTTTTGCTTTGTTTTTGTGCCAAACGAAGTAAAGCTTGTTCGATTGTTTCGTCGGTGATTTGTAAAGTAAACATCCCATTTCTCCCAAATTATTTTATTGGTTTAATAATAACATGTGACTGAAAATAAACCAAATTTTTTGAAAAAACTTGGTTTATAAGAATTTACAACCAAACTTTAATTATTGATTAGCGCGTCACACCAATTCGATTGGCTTCCATGCTTATGTAGATTTGAACAACTATTTTTGCCCTTATACGGATGTATTTGGAAAGGGCAACAGAATCTGCCCCTACAAAATACCATCCTTTTCATAAGTTCGCCCTACTATTAATCGTTTTTCGGTTTTCTAATAGACATTTTTTGAATAATCACAGGCGTTTGTGGCACATCGCTCCTAAATTTTCCCCCACTGCCTGTTTTGACTTTTTTAATCCCATCAACCACTTCCATGCCTTTAATGACTTTCCCAAAGACCGCGTAACCCCAACCACGACTATTAGGTGCCTTATAATTTAGAGAGGCGTTATCAACCACGTTGATGAAAAACTGGGCAGTGGCTGAATGAGGGTTAGGGGTACGCGCCATCGCAATAGTACCCAGCGCATTTTTTAAGCCATTATTGGCTTCATTAGGAATCGGTTGACGAGTCTTTTTCTCCTGGTAATCCTTCGTAAACCCCCCGCCTTGAATCATAAAATTGCCAATCACGCGGTGAAATATTGTGCCGTCATAAAAACCGTCTTTGGCATACTGCAAAAAGTTAGCAACCGTTTTAGGTGCTTTTTCCGCGTTAAGCTCCAGCACAATCGTACCAAAATTCGTTTGCATCTCGACTACTGGAGACTTGGTTTCAGCACTCATTACCTGAGTGGCTACAAACAAGCACAACAAACTAACAATAGATTTCATCATAGAAACTCCGATTGATTAAGTATAAAAAACATAAATGGTTCAAAATGGATTCCAATATCTGGCACCTGTTATCATTGGTGTCAAAAAATTTGAATATCAAGTTATAATTATTAATTGTGATTACAAAATTTATAGAGACATTATGAATAAATTTAGAATAGTTTTTTTAATTTTAATAGGCTTATTGCTATCGGTTCAAGTACAAGCCGGTGGAAAAGCCTGGGTATTGGAAATCAAAGGGGCTATTGGTCCGGCTACCTCAGATTACCTTAAACGCGGTTTGGAAAAGGCACGAAATGAAGGGGTTAGTTTGATTGTACTAAAAATGGATACGCCCGGGGGACTTGATTTGGCTATGCGTGAAATGATACAAGCGATTATCGCTTCCCCCATTCCTGTTGTCACTTATGTCGCGCCTTCCGGCGCAAGGGCTGCGAGTGCTGGCACCTATATTCTTTATGCCAGTCATGTTGCTGCGATGGCACCTGGGACCAATTTGGGTGCAGCAACACCGGTACAAATTGGCGGATTTGGATTTCCCTCAGATGAATCTAGCGATTCTAAAAAGGATGATAAAGAAACTGTCCAGGATAAAATAGCTAAATCGACCGGTGACACAATGACGCATAAAATGGTCAATGATGCAGAAGCCTATTTACGTTCTTTGGCACAGATGCATGAGCGTAACCAGGAATGGGCTGCAGAGGCAGTACGTGAATCAGCCAGTTTGTCGGCAGTTGATGCTTTAGAAAAAGGGGTTATTGACTTAATTGCTGATGATATAGCACAATTATTAAAAAGTATCAATCTGAGAGCGGTCAAAGTTTTAGGGCAAGAACACAGACTGGAAACAAAGGATTTAAGCCTACAAACTTATCAACCCGATTGGCGAAATCGGTTATTATCAGTTATTACTAATCCTAACGTAGCCTATATTTTGATGTTGCTGGGTATTTACGGATTATTTTTTGAGCTGTATAATCCAGGGAGTGTCTTGCCAGGCGTGATAGGGGGTATTTCTTTATTACTTGCCCTATTTGCATTTCAAGTGTTACCGGTGAATTATGCGGGTATAGCCTTGATTTTGTTAGGCATTGCCTTTATGGTTGGTGAAGCATTTGCGCCGAGTTTTGGCGCATTGGGTATGGGTGGTTTATTTGCCTTTGTAATTGGCTCGGTTATTTTGATTGATACCGACACCCCGGATTATATGATTTCACGTCCCCTTATTGGAGGGATTAGTTTAATCAGTCTCTTCTTTTTTATCTGGGTTATTGGTGCGCTCATGAAAATACGTTCTCGACCGATTATCAGTGGGCGGGAAGAAATGTTGGGCTCAGTGGGAAAATGTTTGAGCAATGACGCTGAACAGTTACAGGTGTATGTTCACAGTGAAACTTGGAATGCACAAGCTTCGACTCCCATTGCCCTTGAACAACGTGTTAAAGTAGTTGCTATAGATGGGCTGACTTTAAAAGTTGAGCCTGTTAATGTGAATTAATTAAGGAGAACATTATAATGTCTGAATTTGTTATCGGTATTGCTGTTGTTTTTATAGGATTTTTGTTCTATTCTATACGAATTTTGCGTGAATATGAACGTGGCGTAGTCTTTCTTTTAGGGCGTTACCAGAATGTCAAGGGACCAGGATTGATTATTATTGTCCCCGGTATCCAACAAATGGTCACAATTGATTTGCGTACTATCGTGATGGATGTGCCTAGCCAAGATGTGATCTCGCGGGATAATGTGTCGGTTAAAGTGAATGCGGTAGTCTATTTTCGGGTGATAGAGCCAGAAAAGGCGATTATCCAGGTTGAAAACTTTCAACAAGCAACCAGTCAATTGGCTCAAACGACGCTACGCTCGGTTTTAGGTCAGCATGACTTAGATGACATGCTGTCTAAGCGTGAGAAACTCAACCAGAGTATCCAGGAGATTCTGGACAGGCAAACAGATGCTTGGGGGATTAAAGTGGCTAATGTCGAAATCAAACATGTTGATTTAAACGAAAGTATGATCCGAGCCATTGCCCGTCAAGCAGAAGCGGAGCGTGAACGCCGTGCTAAAGTCATCCATGCTGACGGTGAACTTCAAGCCTCAGAAAAATTGCAACATGCAGCTGCTATTTTATCCAAACAACCTCAGGCTATCCAATTGCGCTATTTGCAGACACTCAATGATATTGCCTCTGAAGCTAAAAGTCATACCATTGTGTTTCCATTGCCAATGGATCTGATTAGTCCTTTACAGGATTTGCTTATGCAAAAAGGAGCCAAATAAGTATATGTAGTATATGTAGGTTGGGTTAGTGATAACGTAACCCAACATTTACCGGACGAAATAGCCCTTTGTCGGGTTACGTTTTTTTGCGGTGCAAAAAAATCTAACCCGACCTACATGGCTATAAAGCTACAATTTTTTTAAAAAATATTATATTTTATTCTTGATTTTCAATTTTTAACCCACATAGTCAAGTTATACTTGATGGTTATATTAGAGTTTGCTAATGTACTGATATTTTCCAAAAAATAGCCGTAAGACATTGTTTTGAATGACCGTTATACTTCTGTTATCAATTTCATCGCAACTATTCAACCAGCACATCATTAGGGATATTAGTATATTAGAAATTCCTAACTTAACCATTTTCTTTATATTAGCACTCTTTAATGGAAAGTGCTAACAATGTTTCGACAGAGCTGACAGCTTTTTAAAACCTGTCAGAACTATAGTTTTCAGGTAAATAATTTCACTGAAAATCACCTGCGTTTTTTGAAAAAACGTAGCTGAATAAGAATTTATTTTTCTGAACATCTATAACTAACAAAATGGGGAGAGAAAAATTATGTCAAACGCATTAGCCTTAACATTCAATACACCCATTGCTGTTTTGGGTCAAGATGTAGAAAATTATGCACAAACTGTTAAGGTGATTCCTATTCTAAGTGCAGAAGAGGAAAAGGATTTAGCCGAGCGTTTCTACAATGAAGGTGATCTTGAAGCAGCGCGACAATTAGTCATCTCACATTTGCGTTTTGTTTTGTACATTGCTCAGGGCTATCGTGGTTATGGTTTGCCTGAAGCGGATTTGATTCAGGAAGGTAATATCGGCTTGATGAAGGCTATCAAGCGATTTAACCCCAATGTTGGGGTGCGTTTAGTGTCATTTGCGGTGCATTGGATACGCGCTGAGATTCATGAGTTTATCTTACGCAATTGGCGTATTGTCAAAGTCGTTACCACAAAAGCGCAGCGTAAATTGTTTTTCAATTTACGTAGCATGAAAAAACACTTGGGTTGGTTATCGGCAGAAGAAGTGAATAATATTGCCAAGGATTTAGGTGTCAACACTAAAGATGTACAGGAAATGGAAAAGCGTCTGAGTACTCAAGATGTTGCTTTTGACGCACCTAGTGATAATGATTCTGAGGATGATGTTTTTGCCCCTGCCGCTTATTTGGAGGATTGCCGTTATGATCCGGCGATTATGGTAGAACAGCAAGAGTGGGAGACGCATGGTCATAAGCAGTTGCATTCTGCATTGAACAAATTGGATGCGCGTAGTCGAGACATTGTGCGAAAACGTTGGCTGGGTGAAAAAAAGATCACCTTGCAAGAACTGGCTAACCGTTATAAGGTATCAGCCGAGCGAATACGTCAGATAGAAAATAATGCCATCAATAAGCTTAAAGAACATATAGACTTCGATTTTGCCTTAAATTAAGATTGTTAAAAGTGTTGTGAAACCAAGTTTATTCAAGTAACGCAGTAGTAGCGAGAACAACTTGGTTTCTAAATGTTCACTCTTCATTCCAAGCCTTTATCAACTCAAATGATGGCTTATTACTTTCCGCTTATCTTCAAAAAAAATACCCCATACTGGTTTTTCCAACGATTGACGGAAACGCAATTTGAACAGATACAAAATATTCTGGCTGAAGAAAGCCATAAAGATGAATCCGAACAAATTCTATGTAAAGCTTGTCAACATAAAATCACTTCCCTTGAAAATAAGATTGAAGTCAATGGATTGCATCAACATGTTTTTAGTAATCCAGGTGGCTTTGTGTTTGAAATAGGCTGTTTTTCCGGGGCAATAGGATGTGTGAACCAGGGTTCTCCAAGCTTAGAACATAGCTGGTTTACGGGTTATGCTTGGCGGTTTGCTCTTTGCTCAAATTGTTTGAGGCATTTAGGATGGTTTTTTCAATCAGGGAAGGATAGTTTTTATGCTTTAATCCTTAAAAATTTGGATTAAGGGTTAATTATTTTACAGAAAAATCGTTAAAGAAATCCGATTTTTGAAAAAATCGGATTTCTAGCTACCGTAACACCAATTCTCTTATTGAGCAGATACAGTCGGTGCGATTGGCCCAAACTTATCCATAAAAATGTTTTGAGCATTTAATAACTTTGAGACTAAGTACATACGTTTCTTGAAATTTATGACCAATGGGCGGTTATCCGCCTCCGGATTAACCATTTCTGGCACAATGATAAGAACTAATTCTGTGCGTTTTTTTTCGATATCTGTAGAAGAAAATAGGAGATTACCTAAAATGGGTAAATCTTGTAATAATGGTATGCCCTGTCTCTTGTGTTGCTTATTGGTTTGAATCAAGCCCCCTATGACAATTGCTGTGCCATCACGTACTACCACAAAAGTTTCTATTTTACGTTGATCGAATGATTGCAAGTTTTGAGTGGTTCTAGGCGGACCCAATTGTGTCAACTCACTTTGAATTTTCAAATTAATAATGCCATCGTCATTGATACGGGGAGTCACTTTGACTGTGATACCCGTGTCTTTATATTGCACATCGTTAGATAATAATTGGTTCGTCGTACTAGAACTATTTATCCCACTCAAAAATGGCTCATTAGAACCGATATTAATCATTGCCTCTTCGTTATTGCGTACCAAAAGAGAGGGGCGTGATAAAATGCTAATGTCATTATTTGAAGCGACAATATTGAGCAAAGCATTCAAACTGCCTGATAAATAATTAATCGAAAAGCCCGCTAACGCTCCTATGCTAGCGACTCCACTATCATTGCTTGGCTCCACATTACCAGGAAAATTGCCCACTGGTACTTCCAAATTCCCCTGCACTTCACCCTGCGAACCATAACCGTGAAAAAGTGTTCGCCAATCAATACCAAATCGAGTTGCCTCTGTCAAACTCACTTCAGCAATAACCACATTCACCATGACTTCTTTAGGAACCTGGTCCAGGGCATAAATGGTTTCTAATAATTGTCGGTAATCACGCGGGCTGGCACGTATCAATAAACTGTTGGTACTTTCATCAGCGACAATATTGACTTCTAATTCAGCCGAAACAGGAATTGTACTACCGATTGGAGTTGCCGGTTTAAGTGTAGCAGACGGTTTTTTGGTTTTTTCTTTATCTTTCTTCTTCTTATCTTCAATTTTAAACACATTGGATAAAGTCGAAGCGATTTTAGTCGCTTCTAGGTTTCTGACTTTATAGATAAAAATTTGCTCGCCACTTTCCTCACTCCTTTCATCAAGAATTTCAACCCATAAAGCGACTTCATTAAAGCCACTGTTAGGTGGTGCAATTACGAGAATCGCGTTGATGCGTTCCAAAGCAATCACTTGATAAGTTGGTGATGTTTTGCCATATAGGGCTTTCAGTATTTTATCTAACTCGCCCTGCACATCTGTTGCCTTAGAATTAACCAAACGGAATAAACGCATACCTCTATGCAAAAAAGGATCGGCATCAATGATATGCAGTAATTTATTCACCCGTTCTAATTTGGGCGGTGTCGTAATAATACCAATGATATTAAGGGTAGGTAAGGTGATAACTCGCCCTTTTGGCTGGATTAATGGGTTAATCACTGTTGTCGCGGCTTCAGCCGCAATATAGCGCAACGGTGTCACTTGTAATACTTCGGAAGAATCGCTTCTGATCAAGGTTTCTGGACTCATACCAACCACATTCGGCAAGGTGGGTGGTGATTTTTTCAAATGATAGATTCCCCCTTTTTTTTCCATGGTGACACCCGAATCATTTAATAGTAATTGTAATAGGGGCCATAAATCCTTTTTTGTTAACGGTTTATCCGGTGAAGTACGTAAAGTCACTTTACCCCCAATACTGGGATCAATCACCATGTTAATATCTAAAGAATCAGCAATAATTTGAAGAATTTGGCGTAATTCAGTTTGTTCAAAATCTAATTGAATAGGCGCATCACCAGATAAATCTAATTCCGTCACATCCAATGTTTGATCAGTAATTGTCGTGATAGTAGGCACCTGTCCAGTTTGATTAATCTCTTTTAAGGGCTTCGGTGCTGTCTGTGGCAATTCGGCAATGGGTACGCCGGCAATAGGTTTTTTGATGATAGCGGGCTGTGATTGTAATTCACTGGCGGCTAATTCTTCGGCACTAACTGGGGCTTCACGTTTAGGCGGTGTAGCGCAAGCAGCCAAAAAAACCAGGCTACCTAACAAAATGATTGTTAAATTAAGATTAAGATAATTTCTGAACATATTTAATAATTGACTTCACTAATACTAAAAATGGCTGATAACATTGTAATAACTATCGCGCCAACAACAACCCCTAAAATCAAAATAAGCAATGGCTCTAATAAGGCGACAAGCCTGGAAGTTTGTTGTTTTACATAGGTGTCAAATGTTTCAGCTAGTTTATCTAAAATAGAGGCAGTACGCCCAGATTCTTCGCCGACAATCACTAATTGTGCTAACAAGACTGGAAATTTGCCGTCGCTGACTAGGGCTTTTCCTAAACTGACACCACCGCGCACCGCTTCTTCAATTTGAGCGAGACTTTTCGACAGTACATGATTTTCCATCACACCTCGTACAATGTGTAAACCCTTTAACAATGGAATACCAGCCCCTAGCAACGCGCCTAAAGTACGGCAAAAGCGTGACGATTCCGATTGTAATATTAAATGACCCAATATGGGTAAAGATAGCATCATTTCATCGCGTTGTAAACGTCGCTCTGGAGTCGTATCTAACTGTCGCCAACCATACCAAAATCCGAACGGTATAAAGATCAAACTCCACCCATAACTTTTTAGCCAATCGCTGAGTCCTAATAAAAAAGCGGCTGAAGAAGGAATATTAGAACCCATATCCTCAAATAATGTTGCAAATGAGGGCACCACATACACCAATAATAATATGACACTCACCAAACCAACTACGGCAAGAATAATGGGATAAATCAAGGAAGATATAATGGTCCGTTTAGCGGCATCCGCTGCTGCTAGGAAATCAGCCAATTTAGGTAGTAATTCTTCTAAAATGCCGCCTTCTTCACCTGCATGTATCATATTAACATACATACGTGAAAAGACATTGGGGTGCATTTGTAATCCATCTGCTAAACTTTTACCTTCTTTTACATCACGGCGCAAGTCTTCAATCATTTCTTGTACGACTTGTTTTTCGGTAAGTCCTTCAAGTAATCCCAATGCGCGATCTAAAGGCACTCGCGCCTCTACCAAGGTACAAAGTCCATTTGTAAAATCAATCACATCGCTATTAGAAATAGATTGCCGCAGGAATAAACGAGTATTTTCCGCCTGTTGTTCGACTTTTAGTGGTATTAATTGTTGATTTTGTAGCGTTGTAACGACTTCTTGTTCGCTTTCTGCACTGAGTTGTCCATCGACAATATTGCCCTCAATATCACAAGCTTGGTAAGTATATTGATGAATTGACAAATAGATTACCTTTTTAGACAGGGAATTGGGAATTGGGAATTGGGAATTAAGATTAAGATATTTATAATTTCAGATAAAGAATTTCACATTTATGTAGGGGCAATCCCTTGTGGTTGCCCTAATTTAGGGTGAAATTATTTTTCCGCATTATATAAAAAATGGCGGAGAGGGAGGGATTCGAACCCACGGAAGAGTATTACCCTTCTACGGTTTTCAAGACCGTCGCTTTAAACCGCTCAGCCACCTCTCCTAATGAATATGGCATTATCTCAAAAAATAGCCACTTTGTCAAGTGATATTTTAAAATAATTTTTCAAATGTTCAGAAATTTTTTATCCAAGGCAAATACACCAGGATAAACATATCAAGGGCAGAAATCCTATTTTTTTAAAAATCGGATTTCTTAAACTCAATTTCAAATCTAAAATTGTTTTTTTGAAGCTTTTTTTGATTCGGATGCTTGTTCATGATATTCGCAAAAATCGGTTTTATATTCCCCGTGGAAGATGTTAACTAAGTTATTGTTTTGTCTAATTTTATTTTTTTTAGCATTTTTTAAAAAATAGGGTAAAAAATTCAAAAAAATGGCTATTCAAAAAAACATTTCTTATCTTTTTGAAGCCTTTTGATGAAAAATTTGCAAATAGGGTATTTTTTTACAATTAATAGCTTTAAATTTTGGCAAAAATAAGTGGTGTCCGCCAGGGGGAAGAAAGTTAATTAACTTATTGATTATTAAAGATAATTTTTTTATTCAAAAAATGCAGATATTCATCAAAAAAAATCTCTCAAAAATAGCAAAAAATGGATTGATTATGAACACATTAAAAAATTATAAAAATACCATTTCTCTAAAATTATATTTTTTTTGTATCCTAAATTTAGGTGTAGAAATACGATTTTTTCCAAAAATCTGATTTCTTTTATGCCATCAAAAAAACAGGCGAAAATACTTTCAAAAAATTTGGGTAAAATTCAAAAAATGTTAACCTTGTTCAAGATTTAATCTAGAATATTAACCTGAACGATGTATTAGAAAAAGCATCACCAAGGCACCTGATGCCGGAATTGATGTGGAAATCAGATATAATAATGTGTTATGGAAAACCCCAATGGATTTTTTAAAGGATTTTAAACCTGTGTTAGAAAAGTATTGCCAGCAACGGGATTAATAAGATATGCCTAAACCACCTCCCTGCTCAGTGGGCAATGCATCATTCAATGCAAATCATCCGAAACTGGGTTAGTAAACAAATCAAGAATCAAGGATGATTTTAAGAAAAAAAGGAAACCGACACCTGATAGTAACATAAGTTATCTTTTGATAACAAATGGTTTATTTTCTGATGAAGCTAAAAGATATATGCAGCAACTCAGAAAAGAAGGCTGGGAAATTGACTGGATAGAAAATACCATTATTACATGAGGAGAGAATATGGCTAATTATCTTAAAGTCGGAATCGTCAAACAGGAAAGCACTCAAATTCCTCACTCAAATACTTCGGTTCCAACACTGCGAATAGATGATAATGTTGAGTGGAATTGTTCGGAATTAATTGATAACCAAATGTACTCTACTTTATTTGAGTATGACATCTTTGGAAAAAAACGGTATGCCGTAACGGTAGATGGTCAATTCGCACAATCAAGTGCAATTGTGGTGGCTGATCAAAATGTGAGCAGCAAAAAGCAGTTTTTGTTACAACAATATCTAAAAATTTTAAAGACAGCTGATTTAAAAATACCTTTTTCGGATAAGGTTAAATCGGTTTCCCATAATATTTCTAGCTTAGTTAAAGCAATTGATTGCCTTGATTATAGTGAAGAAATATCTGAACAAGAATGTAAGGTTTTAACAATTGATTTCTGAGGTAAAATTAAAAATGTCCTGTACATTTAAAAAACGATACCAGGATTATCTGAAAAATTATAGCTATTGACATTTAAAAAAAAAAGGATACAAAACTATGCCCATTCGTCATTATGCCGGTCAAAAACCCGTTATTGCTAGTAGTACTTATATTGATCCGATGGCTCTTGTTATAGGACAAGTGACAATTGGTGAACACGCATCGTTATGGCCCATGGCAGTCGCGCGGGGTGATGTGAATAGTATCACTATTGGGGCACGTACTAATATACAGGATAATAGTGTATTACACGTTACCCACGATAGTCAATATTGCCCAGGGGGACAAGCTTTGGTTTTAGGTGAAGCTATAACCGTAGGTCATCAAGTATGCTTACATGGTTGTACAATAGAACATCATTGCTTAATAGGAATAGGCTCTATTATACTGGATGGGGCGGTTTTACAGCCTTACATTTTGCTGGGTGCGGGTAGTTTGGTTCCCCCAGGTAAGGTGTTAGAAGGCGGTTATCTGTGGTTCGGCAATCCTGTTAAGAGAAAGCGTTCATTGACAGATGCAGAAATGGAATTTTTTGAATATTCAGCCAACCACTATGTTAAGTTTGCACAACAACATAAGGCTTCGTGATGTTTCAATGCTATTAAGGAGAGCAAATTTAGGCTGTTGCAGCTAAATAAAATCCCCATGCTTTATTACAAGAAACCCCGTTAGAGGTACTAATTGATGAAAAATTTATGGAACGATAATGAAGCAGCGAAATGCCAAAATGAAGTTTTAGCCTTACGAGTATATAGCTCCAGGCTATTAGGAGAAGAAACCAATTTGGTATTACATGGCGGTGGTAATACCTCAGTCAAAATGAATACCACCAATCTATTTGGTGAAACGGAAACATTATTATATGTAAAGGGCAGCGGTTGGGATTTAGCAACGATTGAAGCTGCGGGGTTTGCCCCCGTTAAATTGGAAGTATTAAAGAAAATGGCGCAACTTTCACAACTGAGCGATTCAGAAATGGTACGTGTTCAGCGTTCTGCTATGACCGATCCGAATGCACCTAATCCATCAGTGGAAGCCATTTTACATGCCATCATTCCTTTTAAATATGTCGAGCATACCCATGCTGATTCAGTTGTCACTATTACCAATACAGAAATGGGGGAAAAGCGGATTCGTCAAATTTATGGCAATCGTGTATTGATTGTGCCTTATGTGATGCCGGGCTTTATTTTAGCTAAAAAGATTGATGAAATGACGCAGGGCATTGATTGGACAGCTTTGGATGGGATAATTTTGATGAATCATGGCTTGTTTACGTTTAGTGATGATGCGAAAAGTAGTTATGAGCGGATGATTCAATTAGTGACGGATGCTGAAAATTATCTTCAGGCGCAAGGTGCTACTATAATGATATCGTCAGTTGAATCAAAAGAGGATCTGTTAATGCTCGCCTCAATTCGCCAGAAAGTTTGTGAAACGAAAGGGGCGGCGATGATTGCTATAAAGGATACGGCTTCAGAATCGGTTCATTTTGCTAATCGTTCCGATGTCGCTTCTATTGCAACTCGGGGACCTTTAACGCCTGATCATGTGATTCGCACTAAAGCTATTCCGGTGATATTGGGAGAAAATCCGACAAAAGATATTGCCAATTATGCCCAAGCTTATTGTGAATATTTTGAGCGCAATACCGATGGACATCTTCAACAATTAAATCCGACACCTTGTTGGGCAGTTTTACCAGGTTTGGGTTTGATTAGTTTTGCGCGTAGTGTCAAAGAAGCCAATATTATTTCTGACATTAAGGATCATACCATTCAGGCGATTCAAGTGGCAGAAAAGTTAGGTGGGTGGAAAGCTTTACCAGAAAATGATATTTTTGATATGGAATACTGGGAATTGGAACAAGCTAAATTGGGTAAAAGTCATTCTGCGTTGCCCTTGCAGGGCAAAATTGCATTGGTAACAGGTGCAGCCAGTGGTATTGGACGCGCTTGTGTAGAAGCTTTAATAAATCAAGGAGCAGCAGTGGCTGCTTTAGATTTGAATCCTGCCATCACGACGTTATTTAACCAACAGGAAATTTTAGGCTTGGTATGTGATATGACTGTTGATGAATCAATTCAGAAAGCGGTTGAAAACACAATTCGCCATTTTGGTGGCTTAGATATTCTCGTTAGCAATGCTGGCACCTTCCCTGGCAGTGAAACCATTGCTGAAATGAATCCTCAAACATGGGATTCTAGTATTGCTATTAATTTAACCAGCCATCAACGGCTATTGCAGACTTGTATACCCTATTTGGCAGTGGGTATGGATGCTGCGGTTATTATGATTGCTTCCAAAAATGTCCCTGCGCCAGGACCTGGTGCTTCAGCTTACTCCGTTGCCAAAGCAGGGCAAACTCAATTAGCACGAGTTGCTGCTTTAGAATTAGGCACCATAGGCATACGAGTCAATATGATTCATCCTAATGCTGTATTTGATACTGGGATTTGGAGCGATGAGGTGCTAGAAAAACGGGCAAAACATTATGGCAAGAGTGTTGAGGAATATAAGACGAATAACCTATTAAGAACAGAAGTCAGCTCAAAAAATGTGGCTGCCCTGGTTTGTGCTATGGCAGGACCCATTTTTGCGAAAACCACAGGTGCTCAAGTCCCCCTTGATGGAGGTAATGAAAGAGTGATTTAGGTAATTTGAATGTAATGGTTATGACAATCATGCCAATTATGATCAAATTTATGAAGCACAAAGGGAACAGTTTTTAAATAATTATCGCGTGGTACGGTTTCATCATCAAGTTGATTTGAAAACGCTTTTTAATAGCATTTTACGAGCTAAAATGGGTACGATTATAGTTAGCCAGAAAAGTTTTGTCCCTGCTACAAGACCTGCCAGGTTTAAAAAACATGGCAGGTCTAGGCTCACTGCCATTGACTTAAGGAGAAATGTACCGATTTCAAGTCGATTGATTGAAGCTCTGGCAAAACCATTTGAAGTTTTTCTGGAAGACATATGCTAATCGTCTCTCAAAAAACCAAAATATTTTTTGAAAACTCAATAAGTTCTTTTAGATGAGATGGTGATTTTGATGACGGGTGTCAATTTCTATTACCAGTTTACCTTTTTCAAACCCGCCTTTGATTTGGCAATCGGGATTTGATTCAATGACTTCGGTGCTGATCGGTACTTTTACATTAATGC
>QNES01000112.1 GCA_003645255.1 Gammaproteobacteria bacterium | reverse complement strand
TTTCAATTTGGGAGCTTAATTCTCCCGCCGGTTACACCGTTATTAATTTGGATGTTTTTTAATCAGGCTTATTTACAAGTCTTGGCACCGCAACTTGCGTCAAATTCGGTATCTCAAAAGCAAAAGCAAGCGTAGCCATGTAGGGTGAGCAACGTCTTTTTGTTGCCCTCCATTCAATTGTTTGAATCAGAATTCACAGAATTTAAGAATTTTCAGAATAAAAACCAATCCTGATTAAAAAATCATTCTGTAAATTCTCTAATTCTGTAAATTTTGATTCAGACATTTAAGGATAAAATTAGGATGGATACGTGTGCTAAGATATTGAGATTTAGCACCCAGAAAAACTATTCGTTTGGAAGCAAAAGACTTTTAGCGAACAACGCTTTGAAAAGAAATGTGGTCTGTCCCCTATTATTTCCAATTCAGACAATTAAAGGATTAATCCTACAACCATTTAAACCATTAAGGAAACCATTTTTATGCGAGAATTTAACACCTCTGGCCCTTGTGATCCAGCCCTTCATTACACCGTAATGCGTGAAGCATTAATCGCAGTTGGCCTCGAAAAAGTACGCAAAGGGAGATACTTTACTTTGTTTGCTCCCCGCCAAACCGGCAAGACAACCTATTTTCAACTTTTATTAGAAATGCTTAAGAAGGAAGGCTTTACTCCCATTTGGATGAGTTTTGAAAGTTTGAAAACGGTAGATAAAGAAGTTTTTTACCAAGCCCTAAATAATGAATTTCATCAAAAATTAGCTGAATATCAGATAAAACTTGGACTAACAATTAAAAACCCCGTAGAACTGAAAGATTTTTTTGAAGAGATTCAGTTGCAATCAAAGCCTATCGTTCTGGTGATAGATGAATTTGAAGGTATACCCGATTCGGTTTTAAGTGAGGTGATGCACACCTTTCGGCAAATGTATCACGAAAAACAATATCATGCGCTTCATTCCTTAATTTTAGTCGGTGTCAGTACCATCGCTGAACTGGTGACATCAGGTGCTTCACCGTTTAATGTAGCCGAAGAGTTAAAAGTCTCTTATTTTACCTTTGAAGAAGTTAATGGCTTAATTGCGCAATATGTCATTGAATCGGGACAAAGATTTGAAGAGCCAGTGGTCAAAGCGATTTATGCCAATACTAAGGGACAACCCGGGCTTGTGTGTGCGTTAGCCTTAGATTTAATCGAAAGGGTAGCTCTTGATAAAACCGTCACCATGACAGATTTTTTCAAGACGTTAAATTATTTTTTAAAATCGAAGTATGATAAAAACATCATCAATATTGTTCAAAAAGCCAAAGAAAAAAAGGCGTTTATGTACCGTCTACTGTTTGGCGAAGAACCGATTGATTTCAGTGTCCATACTGAAGACATTGCTTATTTACATGCCAATGGAGTCATTGATAATATAAATGCTCATGTTGGAATATTAGTACCATTATATAGCAAGTGTATTATCACCGCATTTCGTCCCATGTATAATGGTGAAAGGAGGCATTATGGCATTAAAGCCGATGACACCTTCGGTGAATACTTGAAAGATAATGGCTTGAATATCCATGCCCTACTCAAAAAATATCGACAATATGTGCGACGGCGTGGCTTTAAAGCTTTTGATACCGAGAATCTCAAAGAAGCCGCTTGGCATTATTCATTAGATGGTTTTATTAACTTCTTTGTCGAAGCATTAGAAGGGCACACTTTTATAGAAGTGCCTTCTGGCGCAGGACGTACCGATATACTCATTGTTTATAAAAACAACCGCTATCTGATTGAGGTTAAAGTATTTAGTAATATCACTTTGCACAAAAAGGGTAAAGGACAATTAGCCGAGTATCTCAATTCAGAAGGTTTGAATGAAGGTTACTATGTGGTGTTCAGCAATTTGCATACTGATGACCATATTCTCTATGAAGAAGAAGTTATTAAAGGTAAACAGCTTTATACCTATATTATCTGTACTAACTTCCCCACCCCAAGTCGTCTTCCCGTCGCTGAAGAATTAAAGTTAACCGACAAAGAAAAAGTGGCGGGAAAAATGCTAAGCATGGGTGATTTTACTGATGAGCAGATAAGTACTGCGACAGAAGTAAGTTTAGATAAAATTAGATATTTAAGAGAAATTAAAAATTTGTAAGACTTTTTAATACATTTTGAAATATCCGATAATTTGTTGCGAAGGGCTCCAATATCCGTTGAAAATAGTGAAAATAGGGGACAGACCACATTTAATTTTTTTCATCCAACAGAAAAACTATTCGTTATGTACGGAATAGACAGTTATCTACAGAGTTTATTAGCAGAATTACGTCATTTACCCACTGAGATAGAATGGGTAGAATTTAAACAAAATTATAAGGATTATGAGGAACTTGGCGAATATATCGCCGCTTTGGCAAATAGTGCCGCTTTGTGTGGTAAAACTTATGCGTATCTGGTATGGGGCATCCACGATCAAACCCATGAAATTGTTGGGACTGACTTTAAATACCGTCGAACTAAAAAAGGTAATGAGGAACTGGAAAGCTGGTTATTACGCTTGCTCACTCCTAAAATAGAATTTCGTTTTTTTGAATTGCTTGCAGATGATAAACCCGTGGTTATCTTGGAAATTAATCGGGCTAACCACGAACCCGTCAAGTTTAAAGGCACCACTTTAATTCGTATCGGAAGTTATAAAAAACGACTGAAAGATTATCCGGAAAAAGAACGTGAGTTGTGGCGTTTATTTGATAAAACCCCTTTTGAAGATCAAATTGCCAAAAATAATCTAAACGCCGATCAGGTGTTAAATTGTTTGGATTATCCCGCTTATTTTGATTTAACAGCCCAAAATTTACCGAGTCATAAAAATGGTATTCTGCAACAGTTAGTCGCAGAAAAAATGATTAGAAAAAATCAAGCAGGGCGGTGGGATATTTACAATTTGGGGGCAATTTTATTTGCTAAAGATTTAGCATTTTTCCCTGAATTGAGACATAAAGCCATCAGAATTATCCAATATGCCAATAGTAGCCGCACTGAAACGGTGCGAGAACGAGAAGAAAAACGGGGTTATGCGATCAGTTTTTTTCAAGCGATTGATTTTATTAATATTTTGTTGCCTACGCGGGAAATAATTACACCAAAGGGGCAACGTAAAGATATGCCAATGTATCCCCCAACTGCCTTATGGGAATTGGTTGCTAATATGTTGATTCACCAAGATTTTAACCTAAAAGGCACATCACCCATGGTAGAAATTTTTGATCACCGTATAGAAATAACCAATACGGGGCAACCATTAGTTGATCCCAGACGTTTTTTAGATACGCCTCCCCAATCGCGTAACGAAGCATTAGCGGCTTTTTTGCGGCGTATTGAAGTGTGTGAAGAGCGTGGCAGTGGTATTGATAAAGTCATGCAAGTGATTGAAACGCATCATTATCCATTGCCCGCGCCACAGTTTGAAGTACTTGAAAAACATACCCGTGTAACGCTTTCGGCAACCAAAACTTTTGCTAAAATGAGCAGGGAAGAGCGGGTGATAACTTGTTATTTTCACGCTTGTATGAAACATATCAATAAAAGCTATATGACCAGGCTCTCCTTGCGCCGACGTTTGCATTGTAGTGATAATGCGGCTAAACAAGTTATTACACAAACGGGTGAAAAATCTTTGCTTCGCTTGGCAAATCCTGAGGCTAAACGACATTTTCAATATTTGCCCTATTGGGCATAATTTTTATTAGCCATTTTAGTTTCCACCGGTGGAACCGGTGGTAAGCTGTACAAAGATTATTTTCAAACAATTCTTTGTAGCAAACCTGACAAATTTTGTTTTTCCGACATTATAATGAGATGAATATTATCTATTTTCCTTTATTTTTCAAATAGTTATAAATTGGAATGATCTTTGCTTTTCAAGATGATGAATGTGAACAACAATTTTTCTATTATTAAGGAGATATTTTTATGAGAATGGTAACTGCTATCATTAAGCCTTTTAAACTTGATGATGTGCGAGAAGCACTTTCAGAAATAGGTGTACAAGGTATTACGGTGACTGAAGTCAAAGGTTTTGGTCGCCAAAAAGGTCATACAGAGTTGTACCGGGGTGCAGAATATGTCGTTGATTTTTTACCCAAGGTGAAAATTGAAGCGGCTGTTAGTGAGGATGTTCTTGAACAAGTCATTGATGCCATTAACAAATCGGCTAATACCGGTAAAATTGGGGATGGCAAGATTTTTGTTTATGGACTTGAACAAACCATTCGGATTCGTACCGGGGAAACAGGTAAAGATGCGCTTTGATTAAGGAAAAAGCCAGTATGATAACTAAAACGTTTCAATGGAGCTTGTTATTCGTATTTTTTGCGACATTGCCTTCCCTGGCTTTCGCACAAGATGGTTTGAATACGGGGAATACCGCCTGGATACTCACAGCGACTGCCCTGGTATTGTTTATGACTATCCCAGGTTTATCTTTTTTTTATGCGGGTATTGTTCGTAGCAAAAATGTGTTGTCAATATTGATGCAATGCTTTGCTATTACCTGTATGGTGTCGATTCTTTGGGTGATGTATGGTTATAGTCTCGCCTTTGGTGAGGGCAATAGTTGGATTGGTGATTTCAGTAAAGTCTTCATGGCTGGCGTGGATGAAAGTTCCATGACAGGGGATATTCCTGAGAGTGTTTTTGCTATGTTCCAACTGACTTTTGCTATTATCACGCCAGCATTGATTGTAGGTGCTTTTGCTGAACGTATGAAATTTTCTGCCATGTTGCTCTTCAGTGCTTTATGGGTGACTTTGGTTTATGCGCCGATTACTCATTGGGTATGGGCGGAAAGTGGCTGGCTTTTTCAAATGGGATTGTTAGATTTTGCAGGAGGTACGGTAGTCCATGTGACTGCGGGTACTGCAGCCCTGGTAGCCGCCCTGGTAATGGGTAAACGTCATGGTTTTCCACAAATGCCTATGCCACCGCATAATTTAACGATTACAGTAGCAGGCGCGGGTATGCTCTGGGTAGGTTGGTTTGGTTTTAACGCTGGTAGTGCCCTTGCTGCAAATGGTAATGCCGGTATGGCAATGATGGTAACGCATATTTCTGCGTCAGCCGGTGCGCTGGCTTGGATGATCGCAGAATGGGTCAGATATGGTAAACCCAGTGTATTAGGTATAGTAACGGGTATGGTCGCCGGTTTAGGTACGATTACACCTGCTTCAGGTTTTGTTGGACCTGGGGGGCTTTGATTATTGGTTTTACAGCCGGACTGGTTTGCTTCGGGGCTACTAACTATCTCAAGCGGGTATTTAAGATAGATGATTCTTTAGATGTATTCCCTGTACATGGTATGGGTGGTATATTAGGTACTTTATCAGTGGGTATTTTCGCTTCCAGTGAACTTGGCATTTTTAGTGGTAAAGGTTTTGCTGAAGGTGTCAATGGTATAGCTCAACAACTTGGCATTCAGTTCGTGGGTGTTATTTCAACGCTGGTTTATACGGCTATTATCACCTTTATTATCCTTAAGGTAGTGGATATCATTATAGGTTTGCGCGTTACCAAAGAGGAAGAGATTGAAGGTTTGGATATTGTGCTTCACGAAGAGCGGGGTTATATTCTTTAAAGGGTTGTTATTATACTCCGCACGGTTAAATTTTCAGATTTTTGTAGGGGCGAATCCTGCGTGTTCGCCCTTATTCAAAAAAAGGAATAATATGAGACAAACAAACTTTTCATATCAAACAGTTTTAGCAAGTGCTTTACTTGTGAGTCTACCTCTGGTTCAAGCAGCAGAGGATGGTCCCTTGGAATTTAGTGCCAATGTGGCACTGACTTCTGATTATGTTTGGCGGGGTATGAGCCAAAATGATGAAGGATGGGCTATACAAGGTGGGTTTGACATTACCCACGAAACGGGTTTTACCCTGGGAACCTGGGGCTCTAACGTCAAACTTTTAGAAAACGATACGGTCAAGCCTGAAGATCGTGCCGATATTGAAATTGATCTTTACATAGGCTACGAGGGTAAATCAGACAATGGCTATAACTATGGTGTCAAAGCCGGTCGTTATACCTATCCTGGTGCAGGTAGCGATTTGAATTATGATTTTAATGAGTATAATGTCCATCTGGGCTATACTATGCCACAGGGTACAGCATTTTCTTTAGGGTATGATTATGCTCCTGAAACCTTTGGTGATGTGGGTAAAGAGCATCATTATGTTTTCACGATGAGTCATTCATTGCCAGCCGGCTTAGGTTTCAGTGGATATGTCGCTCAACGAAGCTTTAGTGATAATGACAAAGCAGGCGATGATTACATTTATTATGGGGCATCATTGTCTTTTCCCATTGCTGCTTTTGAGGGTTCCATTAGTTATAGTGATACAGATTTAGATAATGCTGCGGATATGAAAGCAGATGGGCGCGTCTTTTTCACTTTAAGTAAAAGTTTTTAAACGAGTTTAGAAATCCGATTTTTTCAAAAATCGGATTTCTTATACTGACTGAACAATCGCATTGAAAATGGCTTTTTTAACCAGTTCAGTGCCTATAATACCAACTTGATTAATATCCGCTTCAATTTCACCGGTTGCCAATGCGAAAAAGGTATCACCATCATACAGAGTATGTGCCGGTGTAATGACTTGTGAGACACCTACTTGTGCCATTTGTGCGATGTTGGAACAATCGGCTTTATTAAAGCGAGCATTTGTAGCAACCACTCCAATAAGGGTATTAGACTGACATTGAATGGTAGGTTGATTTCCGTTTATAATATATTGAATAGTATCAACAAAACCACCTTCTGTCGAACGCGCGCCGGCAATAATACGATTATCTTCATAATTTCTGACATCCCCAAAGGTATTCACAACCACAAGTACACTAACAATAAGCCCATTTGGAAATGACAGACTCGCCGCTCCAACCCCTCCCCGCATGGCTCTATTGATACCACACACTTTACCGACCAATGCTCCTGTGCCTGCACCCACTTTACCTTGGACAATTTCTGCATTTGAGGCACATAAACAGGCTTGATATCCATCCTTTGCCGTTGGTGCGTAATCTTGTGAACCAACATTAAAATCATATATCACCGCTGCGGGAACAATCGGTATTTTTTTTGCGCCTATACTAAATCCATAATCTTGCTCTTGACAATATTTCATGACACCATCGGCAGCGGCGAGTCCTAAAGCGCTTCCACCCGTCAATAAAATAGCATTCACTTTATCTACTAAGCAATGGGGGGCTAAAAGAGCGGTTTCTCGTGTACCAGGTGCGCCTCCCCGAATATCAACACCACAAGTCGCGCCCTTGTCACATATCACAACGGTGCAACCAGTTGCACATTCATTATTTGTAAAATGACCTACACGGATACCTTGAATCTTTGTCATATTTGTTATCAATGCGAATTAAGAGTTGGTATTTTGGAGTCCAAAGCTTTAGCTTTTGAGACGCTTGCTGACTTGACTTTTTTTGTTGATATTGAAAATAAGGATTTAATACTCTATAATATGCTAATAAACAACAATCCCATTAATTTTATAATTATGAACAAATTGGTCAAACAAATATTTTCTTGGACTTTAGTCATTTTACAATTTGCCTTACTTTTTGTTTTAATAGGCAATATGCATTTGGATATAAGTTGCCTGTTATGTATTATCCTATACGTTATCAGTTCAAGTTTAGGAATATGGGCAATTATTACTATGAAAATTGGGAATTTTAATATAGTACCGGATGTTAAACCCAATAGTATTTTAGTAACTGAATTTCCCTATAAATTTATTCGTCATCCTATGTATACCAGTGTACTCCTATTTAGTTTAGGAATGATGTTGTCTGCTTATTCAAGTTTTACATTATCAATTTGGCTAATACTATTGGTTGTTATGTTTGTAAAAGCCAAATATGAAGAATCTTTGTTAATAGAAAAGTTTCCAGATTATGAAAAATATTGTGCCAATACAAAAGCTTTTATTCCATTTGTGTTGTAGAAATATTTGAACCTATATATAGAAAATGGGCAAACAAAGGTGTTTGCTCTTAACTTAATATTTAGTCTTTCCAACCTAAGTCTTTAATATCCTTAATAAAAGGTATGGCTCCAAATTTGCCGTTGAGATAGCCGTCAACAATGTTTAAGTGATCCACTTCGGCGTTGGCTAGGGAATAAACGACTGATTCACCTGTTTGATTTTTTTCGATGAACCAAACTTCATCTTTTCGGAATAGGGTTTTTATGTCGAGTAAATTGACTTCGTGCGTTGAGGTAATTAACTGGCTTTTTGACTCTTTAAACAAGTCATGGTTTAATACCAGTTCAAATAATTTCTTGATCAGTAAGGGGTGCAAACTTCTTTCAATTTCATCAATGACAAAAACTTTGTCTCTTGATAAACCGATTAGCATTGGAATGAAGTCGATGAGCCGTTGTGTGCCTTCGGATTCTTCAGACATTTCAAAGGAGACGATGTTGTCCATTTCATCCGTTCTGATTGTCGTGAGCTTTGAAACTTTTAAGCCGCCAAATTCGTTTTCTTCAATCACATAGTTTTTTGAGGAAACGGAGATAAATTGAGCGGTGTCTTGCCCATATGGAAATTCTGCCAGGATTTCCTCCTTCATAGAAGTCGGTATATCATTGGTGTGCTCAAAATCAATCTCTTCAATCTGAATTTGGCTGATGCCAAAGTCAAAGAACTCTATAACACGATTAAAAAATTCTATGTTTAATTTGGCAATGGAAGTGAGTGCCTGGTGTTTTGAAGTCGTAAAAACAATAATGAGCGTTTCTGCAAACCATTTATAAACAAATTGAAGCCGCCTTATATTGCGTTCTTGGCAATTGGTTATAAATAGCAAATTGCTCCGAGTGCCACGCGCTTCGTAGCCAATTTCCTGTTTTTCATCCTCAGAAGCATCCAGAAAGAGGGGATGTTCAAAGTTAAAACTAATCGCACTGCCTACCCTTTCAAAGATGGGAACTTCAAGTTGATGCCCCATTTCAAACAACCATTCTTCATGAACTTGAATTTTATCGACGGAAAATCCATAAGCATATTGTCGGTTTTGATAACGAAACTCAAATTCAAATCTGGATGGCTTATGGGCGCAAGCCGTATCCAATTTATAATGTTTGACATTGATACTTCTATTTTTAGCTACGCCATCAACAATAAAATTGCGAGCGAAACACATTGCCTTAATCAAATTGGATTTTCCGGAGGCATTCGCACCGTAAACGATTGACGTTTTTAATAAGTCAATATCCTTTTGGCTTTGCCCTTCGATGATATGATGAGTATGACTGTCTTCATCAGAAGCAATCATATTAAAGTCAATGAGTTCGTTAAAAGATAGAAAATTTTCGACGGTAAATCTGATTAGCATAATTTTAATTGATATTTAATATTATTTTTAGAAATCCTATTTTTTAAAAATAGGATTTCTTTCTTTTGAATAGTCTATCACAACTTGTCAATTTCCCTTCGCTATAGGAAATTCTACAAAAAAACTGGTACCCTTGCCTAATTCACTTTCACACCAAACTTTGCCCTTTATCATTTCCACCCATTTTTTGACGATAAATAATCCTAAGCCAGTAGAGTGTTCTTTACCGGTGGGTTTGGGGGTTAAGCGGGTAAATTTCTTAAATAACTTTTTTTGATCCGCCGTACTTAATCCTTCCCCCTCATCCTGAATTTCACAACGCACTGTTTTTTTCGATTGCTGCATTCGTATATTAATATGCTTACCATAAGGTGAATATTTGACTGCATTTGAAATCAGATTATCCAAGATTTGGTAAACGGTATTTTTATTAACAAAAGCATCATATTGATTATTTTTTTGATGCAGTTGTAAAGTAATGTTTTTGGGTTTTGCGCGTGTACTATAACACTTTACCAGTGTTTGCACTGTTGGTAAAATATCAACGCGATTGAGTTTAGCATTGATTTTACCGGATTCAATCATATTAACATCCAATAAATTCCTAATTAATTCAAACATTTGCCTAGAACTATTTAAAATAAAATGGCTCGTTTCAATAATTTCTGATTTAGGCATATCATCATAGTCTTCGACGATCATTTCAGCCCAACCTTGAATGGCAGATAAAGGATTTTTTAAATCATGAACGGCAATGCCTAAAAATTCATTTTTATCTTGGTTAAGTTTGATTAATGCCTGGTTGTTTTTTTCTAGCTCATCGGTATATTCAACAATTTTTTGGTTTTGAAGATAAGTATGGAGTGCTTCTTTTACTGTCAATTTCAAATCAGCCGATTGCCAGGGTTTGGAAATATAACGATACAGATTGGCATATTGAATTGCATAGCTCACCGCTTTAATATCAGCCTGCCCGGTTAGCATAATCTTAATGATTTTTTTTGAACACAGATGAATACGTTTTAACAATTCATCTCCCTTCATTTTTGGCATGATGTAATCGGAAATTACAAGAGCAATTTCATGCCCTTCTTCCGACAATTCTTCATATATTTCCAAGGCATCTTCACCATTTTCCGCCAATTCAATTAGATAAGTATTGCCAACCACTTCTTTGATTTCCATTTCCAAACTACTTAGTATGGCAGGCTCGTCATCAACACAGATAATAGCTAATTCGTTCATATTTTATCTAATTAACCACTTCTAAAAACCTGTCAGGTATCCAAAACCTGACAGGTTAGAAATTTTTTTAAATCGGATTTTTTATAGCATTAACAATTAACAATTAACTGTGGCTAATCCCGATTTAATTGACTCAATTAATTCACTGGCTTTCCAAGGCTTATGAATACATTTATGCAGATTGGCATGTATCTTAGCACGTTCCACCGCTTGCTCGTCAGCTTGCCCGGTGAGTAAGACTTTAACAATACGGGGAAACTTTTGATGGACTTTAATCAGAAATTCATCCCCTTTAAGCCCTGGCATCAGCCAGTCAGAAATAACGACGAGGATTTTAACATTTTCTTCATTAAGTTCTTCAATAATCTCTAAGGCATCTTCGGCATTTTCAGCAAATTCGTAGGTATATTCTTCGCCGAGTTGTTCTTTGAATTGCATTTCCAGACTATTTAGTACGATTTCTTCGTCATCAACACATAGAATGACACGTTCATCCATATTTTTTATCCTCACTATAGTTGAACATGAGAAATCCGATTTTTGAAAAAATCGGATTTTTTATAATGTTCATCGGATTAGTCAACCGCAAATCCAGTATATTTCCTTTGGCGAGGATGATGAAATCCGATAACAATATTTTGTTTAGGCACACCCATTGCCATTAATTCGTCGGCAAGATCAAATTCAGTACCATTATGTTGTATCCAAATTTTGCCGTTTTTGATGTCAAAGTGTAAAACGGGACCACAAATTCTGGTGTTCGCTTGCCAACCAATGTTATTTAATTGATAGTGATCGTGTTCTCTATCAAAAATAAGTTGGCTTTCAATACCGTCATCTTCAGGAAGTTGATCATATTCCTTAAGAAGATTTTCAATACATATTCTGTATTTATCTAGGTTTGCCATTTTAAAATCTTTTCCTTATCAACATTGTAAATGAAATACTTGATGTGATTTTCTTGAATAACTCCTTGCGCGAGGGGAAGAATAAAAAAACTTTGATAAGTTTCTTCAGGTATGGCAAGATAAAGTATGCGCTCTGGTTGTTTTTCCTTTAAGACAAAACGATAATTAATAAATTGACCTATTGTTAAATTTAGCGTACCATATTTGATATGCAATGGATCATCTGTGATTTTCCAACCTGTTTTTTCCAAAATACGTTTAACAACATTATGATAAATATCTCTCGCTGGCATTTTATATACCTTTCTAAAATCAGTATTCCAATTTCCAATTTCAAGCATTTTTCCAATTTCAAGCATTCTATCCCATTGGCAACCAAACTAAAAAGGTTGCCCCTTTACCCACTTCGCTGTCAACTTCAATTTTGCCTTCATGTTTCTCAACGATTTTCTTGACAATATCCAGCCCTAAACCACTGCCTTCACCAGCAGCTTTAGTCGTGAAAAAGGGCATGAATATTTTTTCTTTGATCTCAGGTGAAATGCCCTGCCCACTATCAGTTATGGCAACAACGGCATAATTATCTTGCTGTGAAATAGCCACTTTAAGCGTACCTTTGTAATCCATCGCTTGTAGGGCATTATGCAGTAAATTGGTCCAAACTTGGTTAAGTTCATCAGGATAACACAGGATTGGTGGTAAATCAACATACTCTCTAATGAGTTCAATCCCTTGTTTGATTTGGTTATGGTATAACGTGAATACCGTTTCTAGCCCTTCTTGCAAACTAGCTGTCGTTTTTTCACCGCTTTGATCATGTCTCGCAAAAGTTTTTAGGGCAAAAATCACTTTGGAGGCGCGTTCAACAGCCGTTGTAATATTTTCCGTACTTCTTGTCAGGGTAGAAAGCTTGTAAGCGATTTCAAATATAAATTGACTGTTGGTATCTTGCAACAAGGGCAAATACTGATCCACCTGTGTATAAATGCCCAAACTAATAAACGTATCAGTAAATGTTCGTGGATTGATAATTCCACATTGTTTTAATTCGGCAGTCAAGATTTTTTTGGCTGCCCTTTTTTCTTTAACCGTTAAAATGATTTGGTTTTGTAACGAATGTTCAAGCAAATCAAAAAAGTTTTTTTGTTGTGCCTTCGGGAGCATTTCAAACAGTTTGGGAAATTGTGCTAATGTTTGTTTAAGACTACTGGTGAGCGTTTCGGCTGAAGAACGAATGGCACCCAAGGGCGTATTCACTTCATGGGCAATGCCGGCAACCAGTTGCCCTAATGCCGCCATTTTTTCACTTTGAACCAGTTCTTGGCGAGTTTTAGTTAATTCTTCGATCTTATCATTTAATTGAACGGTTCTTTCAATAACACGTTGTTCCAATTGCTGATTTAATATTGTTAATGCCTTTTGTTGTTCAGATATTTGATTAGCCATCTGATTAAATTCTTGACTCAAAACACCAAATTCCCCTTTAAAATCAATAACACGTTGACTATAATCACCGCGAGCGAATGCTTGCATAGTGTTAACCATAAGATTTAATGGATGAACAACATTACGCCGAATTAATAATGTGACTAAAATAAAAATTGTCACAAATCCAAAGAATTGTAACAAAATGCTTTGTTTAAATGAATGCCAAACCGTTTCTGCAAGTGTTGCCGCAGGTACCTTAATACTCAAAACACCGCGTAAATCACCCAGCTTATAATTCCAAGCGGAATCATATAATTTAGCAATGGTTTCTGGTGCTTCTTCACGTTTACCATGACATTTTAAACAATATTTCTCTATCCAAATGGGGCGAGCATAGAGATAAAATGGTTCTCCGTCATCACGAGTAAACGGTTTAAACAACACCTTTTCTTTTGGATGTTCACGAAAATAAGCCATCGCTTCTAATTCAACTTTATCAGCAGCATGATCTGGATTACGTGCTTGATCAGAAACATTGTTAAAACCAAAGCCGGAATTATCCCAATTTGAATAATCTGCGGAAATTCTACCTAAAGAATAAGCGGGTAAAAAGCCGACGGTTTTTTCAGTCAATGGGATACCGCTCTCAATAAATTGATGTTGGTAGATGCGTCGAGTTGCCATCAAGAAACCTCTTACTCTTTCAGCTTGTTGTTGTAAATGGAATTTTTCTCCTTCAATGGTTGTTTGATAATCAAAATAGGCAACCCCAGCAAAAGTGAAGATTAAAATAATACTAATAACTAGCAATAATTTAGTTTGAATATTCATTATTAATTACCTCATAAGATGATTTTAGAAATCCGATTTTGAGCCTCAATAGCAGTGATGATCCAGATAACAACTTCTACCCGCCTTGAGATGTTTATATTTTAACTGACTCGCTGGGTACTGTGAATAAACCCCATATTCAACCTGAAAATCTTTAAAGTTTAACTGTCTTTGCGCCGTCTTGAGAATAAATAACGGCATCATCGGTTAGCTGGGCATAAAAACTCATTTAAAAAGTTAAGTTTATGCCCGTGCTAAGTATATCACTTTTCTTTGAAACATAACAGGTTTTTAAAACTTGTCAAGTCTGAAAACTTGTAAATTTAATCTTCACCACAATAAACACAGCCGCTAGTACACGTCTCTTGTATGGTAATTTTACCTAATTCAGGCAAGCCTGGTTTTAAACGCACCCAAATCCAACGAGCCAGATTTTCACTGGTTGGATTTTCCAATCCCTCAATATCATTAAGATAATGATGATCTAATTGCTCATATAAAGGGCGAAAAGCCTGTTTAATCTCAGCAAAATCTATAACCCAGCCACTACGCGCCCCCATTCCCCCACAAACATGGATAGTCACTTGAAATGAATGTCCATGCAAACGACTACATTTATGATCTGCCGGTACATTTGGTAAACGATGCGCCGCTTCAATACTAAACTGTTTGTAAATTTCCATCATTGTATACTGAATGTTCTTAAAATCTGTAAAAATGGTGTGTCAGAAATCCCATTTTTTTCAAAAATAGGATTTCTATATCCCACAATATGAATTATTTTACCCGCTTTTTAATGAGTTTTCCAAAAAATCTTGATTTGGATAACTATCTGATTGATTGTGATAAACTTTATCATAAAAAATCACCTTCACATTTTTTTGAAAAGCGATCCTGATTAGATATTTTATAACTTAGGAGGTTCTTAGTTGAAAATTATTTTTGTACTCAACCTAATGTGTTCAAAAAATGTTTTTTTGAAGCCTTTTTCGACTTGGCGACTCGAACCTGAAATCCGCCC
>QNES01000111.1 GCA_003645255.1 Gammaproteobacteria bacterium | reverse complement strand
CGTTTTGATAGTGATGCTGATGGTGATTTGAGTGATGATGATAACGGTATTGAGGGTGTATCTGTTGCTTTGTACCATGATGCTGATGGGGATGGTCAACCGGATGATACGACACCGGTTGCAACTACCACTACTGATGAAAATGGACATTATGCTTTTAGTGGGATTGAGCCAGGTAATTATGTCATAGTTGAAACTAATCCTGCGGGTTATAACAGCATCGCTGATAGCATCGGTTTCAATGATGACCGCATTGCGGTGACATTGACCGGTGGTGAAGCGAGTACAGGTAATGATTTCCTAGATACGACTCCCACAGGTATAATTTCGGGTCAGGTGCGCTTGGATAGTGATGCTGATGGGGATTTGAGTGATAACGATAACAGTATCAGCGGTGTGCTCATTGAATTGTGGAGCGATCCAAATGGTGACGGTGATCCATCGGATGGTACTTTGTTGTTCAGTACGATAACAGATGTCAATGGTTATTACTCTTTCGATGGACTATCAATGGGTCATTATGTCATCAAGGAAAATAATCCATTACATAGCAGTACTGCCGATAGCGATGGTCTTAATGATGACCTGATTGCGGTAAGCTTAATTGAAGGCGATAGTAGCACCGGTCATAATTTCCTGGATAACAATATTAATCAGAGGCCAATTGCTGACGATGACCATTATTCTGTCACTCAGGGTAGTACGTTAATCATAACGACTTCTGATGGTGTTTTGGTTAATGATGCGGATCCATATGGCGGCTTTTTAACAAGCACATTAATCACTCACCCAGAGCATGGCTTGGTGAGCATGACAGATGAAGGTAATTTTTTCTACACACCTGAGACTGGATTTACAGGAATAGACACCTTTACTTATCAAATCAGTGACGGAAATGGTGGTAGAGATATTACGACAGTGACCATTGTGGTGAATTCACAGCCTGTAGTCGTACCACAGCCAATCATACCGCAGCCAGTTATACCACAACCAGTACCACAACCGGTAGTACATTTTGAACCACTTGTTCCAGTGGAGGCTTTTGGGCAATTGGATGGTGAACTGAGGTTTGGTTTTGGACAAACAGGACTCTATTATGCTCAGACATTGCATTTGGGGTATAGGGATGTTGCAATTGATTCTCGACTGATTCGGGTGTTAGGATTTGGTAATGAGAGTGACATGCCTGCTAATCAATACATTGATCCTGCCGTTAGGGATGAAATGTATAGGGTTTACCGAGATTATAATAATGGTCAACTGGGTGATATTATCCATTATAATGTGTTTAATCCACTTAAACAAAGGATTAATAGCATCCACGCGCAATTAGAACATTGGTACGCCAATGGTGGAGAGACGGGGTACTTTAGTTTCCATTCGGTTACAACGATTGACCAATACTGGTTAAATTGGCATAATCAAGATGAACTTGAGCAAGATGAACTAGAATGTGATGAAGAGTGTCCAGCTATCACTCTTGGTGAGGAATTGGCACAAGCGGATCAATTTGAATCGACTATCACCTTTGGTGAGGAGTTAGCACAAGCCGATCTATTTGAAATAGAGCGTGATAGGCTGTTAGCTCAATTAGCCTGTTTGCCAGGGGCGCATAAGGAAATAGAAGCCGCAGCGTAAAAACGACAGACCTGACAGGTTTTAAAAACCTGTCAGGTCTAAAACTCAAATAGAAGGCAAAAAATAAAATAATGAAAGTCAAACTAATTCTTATGGGTTTGTTGTTAGGTTTCTTTGTAGGAGGGTGTACTACCGTTAAAGTTGCCCAATTGACAGATGAAGAAATTCAGGAACGTATTGAGCAAGATTTAGTTAATATGTTTGAAGCCCAAGAGCCTGTCATTAAACCCATTACTTTACAAGAGGCGATAGCACGCGTCTTAAAATATAATTTGGACCGTCGTGTGAAACTCATGGAAATTGCCGTTTCACAACGTATTCATGAGCTAACTAATTATAATATGTTGCCGATGCTGGCTTTGGATGCAGGTTATAATTCGCGTTCAAATTACAGTGGGGGAAGTAGCCAATCATTGTTGACTGGGCGAGAAAGCCTTGAAGCTTCTACTTCGCAAGAACGTCAGTATCACACGGTAGCCCTTAATCTAGTGTGGAATGTATTGGATTTTGGTATCAGCCATATTTCTGCCAAACAGAAAGCCAATGATGTGATGATTGCAAGAGAGCGGCTACGTCGGGTGAGTCAGAACGTTATTCGAGATGTGCATGACGCTTTTTGGCGAGCAGTTGCAGCCCAAAAATTGTTGGAGTCAGTCAATAGCTTATTGAAAGAAGCGCAATTGGCACGAGAAAACTCTCGTATTTTAGAAAAGCAGAGATTACAAAATCCTGAAATCGCGCTGAATTATCAAAAGCGTTTACTAGGAACTGTGCGACAACTCCTCAATTTACAAGAAGGTTTAATATTAGCTAAAGAACAATTGGCAGCGTTGATTAATTTACCGCCCGGAACACGTTATAAAATAGCTATTCCTGATGATGATGATAAGCTTCCCGAACTTGCGGTGTCTTTAAAAGAATTGGAAAGGCTGACTTTGATACAGCAGCCGGAACTGCTATCGGAAGATTACACCCAACGTATTAACAAATTAGAAGTTAAAAAAGCCTTTTTGCGAATGTTTCCTGGGCTGGAAATTTCTTTTGGTGCTGAAACAAACAGCAATAAGTTCCTCTACAATAAAGATTGGTTACATGCAGGTTTACGTGTGACTTGGAATTTATTAAATGTGTTTACAGGTGGACCCGCCGCTAAAAGGGAGGCTGAGTCTCATGTTGTACTGTCTAACCATCGGCGTATGGCATTGACAATGGCGGTACTTACCCAAACTTGGCTATCTCATAAACGTTTTTTATTAAGCGTGGAAGATTTTAAACTAGCAGAGGAATTATATTCTGTCAATCGAAAGCTGAACGAGTTGACGGAAAAGGCACAAAAAGCAAGAGTTCGTAGTCAATTGGATGTTATTTTTATGCGTACTCAAACCCTGATGGCACGGATGGTTAGAGAAAATTCTTATGCAGAAGTACGTGCTGCATTTGCACAGGTTTATCATAGTATAGGCTTGGATCTGTTACCGGAAAATCTCACAATACATGAAATCATGACTTCAGACGAAACTGAAAAGTATATGGATCCGGCTGATAATCCTACATTAATAGAGGACCTACCTACCTTAATAAAAGAGATTGACAAAAAAAGGTGAAGAAACTTAATCAATAAGCCTGTCTGAATCAAAACTTTACTTCGTTACATCGGAACGAAGTTTCTGATTCAGACAAGCTTATCTCACTTTTGGTTGGGCAGCACTATGGGTAACTTGCTCTGTTTAATAACAATATTGTTAATATAGTTTTCGCCACCGGTGCGATGTGAATAAGATAGTGTTAAGTCGGAGATGTAATATCCCGATTTTACCCGCAATTTTTCTAGGGGTTTAAGAGATTTTACATGGTTGCCCGCTCCTAATTTTTCGGAGGCAATTTTCGCCGTTGGATCAATTCCCTGTGGCGTTAATTTATGCCAGAACACTTGGATATGAACGACTTCGTCTCGATCAAAATCAAAATAAGATCCCCGAACAACATCAATTCCAGTTATGATGTATCTTTCTTTTTGTTCAAGAAGTTTTTCCGTACCGCCTTTGCCCCCGACTTGCTGCCCATCTTTTCGGTTTATAAGTTTTAGATCAGGAGTCACTTCAGCAAAAACGGGAGTAATGGCATCAATAATACTGCCAGACCGCACCTTTAATGCCACCAAAGCGAAATGGTCATCAGTGGGAACAACAGGGTTAACAGGGTTAACAGGGTTAACAGGTTGTATAAAACCAACCTGCGTAAACTGTGGAATCTTCAAATTCCATTCATGAGGTTTTGGAATAACCTGAGCAATGCCTTCCCTGATTTCCTGATCGGATATTAAATTCGTATTGATTAAAAACTGAAGTGAGTCAATCCTTGCCTCGGTGTTATTGGATTCTAAGGCACGTAGGATTAAATCCGACTGAAATTTTTTATCCGCTGACTTAGTCTCTTGGCGAGCCTTAATAACGCTCCCAATAACTGTACCAAGTACGGCTAGTAATCCAGTGATGAGTAAACCATTCATAATTTTAAATTTATCCTTTCAATATAGATAGACTGTTAAGGAATAAAACTTTAATAACTTGCCAATTTTTCAACCCAAACCTGACAGGTTTAATTTTTGATCTTATTAAATTTTTATTCCTAAGTGATATTTAACAGGCGAACACTAAAGGGTAGCCCCTACAAAAAAATGTAAACATAGGGGCAGACTTGCGTGTCTGTCCTTTGTAAAATTATTTATCTGAACAACTGATTAATATTGTGATCAAGTTAAAAAGATTATATAATAACAAAAACTTCTTGAAAAAAATGATGAATGGAGTAATGTTTTTGCCAAAAATAGTATTTCTAACATCAAGTGTCACTTATTATTTTAATTACTACGCTCCTAAAAATTATGTTCCTTATGATTAATCGTGTATTTATTATCCCAGTGAAAGCATTTTATTCGATATTTGTTATTGTTTTTTTGTTGAGTTCATGGGTTGAAGCACAGGAAAGAAGTTCTTCCATAACCCGAGGATTGCTAGTGGCGCGTACTGAAACCACTTTATCTAGCCAACAAAGTGCGCGTATTGAACGTATTAGTGTCAAAGACGGTGATCGTTTTAAGCGTAATCAAACTTTGATTGAGTTTGATTGTCGCCTATATCAAGCCCAGTTGAATAAGGCGAAAGCTCAGTTACAAGCCGCTAAAAAAACGTTTGCGGCTAATTTACAACTACAAGGCTTTCAAGCTATAAGCCAATTAGAAGTAGCGGTTTCTGAGGCGGAAGTGGCTAAGGCGGAGGCTGATGTTGAATTGAGTAAAGTACCAGTGAGCCTTTGTAAGGTAAAGGCACCCTTTAATGGGCGTGTCGTTAAACTGCATGTTGCGCCTTATGCAACTGTTCCCCCGGGGGAGCCCTTAATGGATATATTGGATGATAGTCAATTAGAAATACGTCTTCATATTCCTTCGACGTGGTTGTTATCAGTCCGCATAGGAACACAATTCAAAGTAGGTATCGACGAAACGGGGCGCACTTACCGCGCTAAAGTGACTCGTATGGGGGCAAAAGTTGACCCGGTGAGTCAAACACTTTCCATTATCGCAGCAATTGTGGATAAGGATAAGCATTTATTGGCGGGTATGAGTGGAGTTGCTCGTTTTAAAATTTCTTTAAAGAAGAGGTAGTCGTGCAGCACCAATCCCTCTGTCAGTGCAATGCTATTTAGTTAAGGACACTTAGGTTCGCCCCTACAGCCCCTGAATATGCGGGATTTTGTAGAGGCAGATCACCGCGAATGCCCTTAACTAATCAGGTTAATTACAACAGCCAGAAAGGACCCTATCATTGTGGAATCTAACAAAAATGTGATACTTATACTCATTATCCGACATACCATCATTACATTTGTCCTTTTGCAAAAAAAACACCACCGATTTCTCGTTAGCTTTATTTTCCGCTTTGATAGACCATACTTCTGGCTCGTTAGAAGAAACATTCAAAGAAACCGCTGGAAAATAAATGACTTGTTTTTCCACGTCTCCATATCGAACGCCTTTTTCTGAAATAGTTATGTCCCAAAACGGCTCTGTTCCACTACAATTTAGTTGTTTATCGGGCCATTTTTGCATTGATGCAAATTCATCAGTTTCTTGAACAATTGCTACCTCTGAAGTGCTATACGATGGAACTTTTGAAAAACCGATAGGCATAAGCAAACTACCAAAAACCCAGCCAACTTTGCCAGAAGCCGATTTGACTTGATACCAATAATCTAAGTTTCGGGCGATTTTATCCTGATGTGTGGAACGCGCTATAGTATTGACAACAACACCTTTTTTAAGCCGACCGATCCGTTTCGCCCTAAGACTAGGCGCAGAACGCATACTAGCCCTTGAAACCATCGTAATTTGAGTACCGGTTTTCATAATCTGTCCACCGAAAACCCAGCCGACAGGAGCAACATTTAACCCTCGATTACGCTCTCTTGAATCGCCTACTTTATACCAATAATCTAAAATCCCACCTATCTTATCCTGATGTTTAGAACGCCCATAAATATAAATATGAGAGTGTTGAGAATCAAATGTCTTTATAACATCGCTTTGTTGTTCAGGTGCTGAACGAACAGGAATCTCCTTACCCATCGAAACTCTCGTTTCAGTTTCCATGAGTTGTCCACCAAAAATCCAGCCGGTTTTGTCACGATCCAAATGTACTTGATACCAGTAATCTAAAAGATCACCTATCTTATTCTGACGTTTAGAACGTGCAAAGGTATAAACAGTAATACCCTTATCAAACGTCTCCAAAATATTCGCTTTGAGACGCGGCGCGGATAGCACACGGACCCCATCATCTGTTGTTCTTCTGGGACCTGTCAGAGGTGCATTTTTTAGCCTTTTAGTCAGTGCACCAAAAATCCACCCGTTTTTTCCATTTTCTAATTCAACAAAATACCAATAATCACGGTGATAGCGACGGTTATCCTCCTGAAAAGGGGTACGCGCTAACATTTTGAGAACAGTACCTTTTTCAAGGATTTCTATAATCATGGAGTCTGTCGTCAACTGCGGGCTAGAACGCAAACGCGCTTTTGAAACGGTTGTCACCCTTGTACCTGCCACCTGATAAGACGTATAAGTGTCTGTCGAAAAATAGAAAGCGGTTTCTTGCTTTTTAGGCATTTTGCCCATCAAAAAACCCGCTTGAGCCTTTTGAGCCTTTTTAAGGACCAAATTGAGTTTTTTAGGGATTGGTAGATAAATGCCAATTTGAGCCTGTTCATCACGACAAACCTGCGTTGCCGGCTCCAGTGCTATACGAACAGCGACTCGATCCTTGTCAATATGGTGAAATGCAAACTGTGTCAACAAATCTCCATGCAATTGAAATTGACAATCTATCCCATTTTCCGAACGTGCGACAATATCCGGCGTTTGCCCAAAAACCTGATAAAGTGCTTCAAGCGTGGTAGGAGGCGTGTCTATCTCAGCCAGTGCTTTTTGAATGAGCGAATCAGCAAGCAACGCTTTGAGAATCATCGACTCATTAAAATAATCCGTTAAGGAAACAAGCTGATCAGGATTAGCGAGGTTAATTGTCGTGATTTTGGAATAGCCATGAGTCATGGCTTGACAATGCTGCTCAAAAGTATCCTTCATACTGGCAATAGTACCCACCACAGATAAAAGGGTGAAAGTACGGTTATATTCGCACACAGGTCCACCAGAAAAAGAATCTAAAAAAAATTCCCTTTCAAAGTCTTTCCGTGCTAAGGCATCCTCGGCTGAAAAAACAATCTTGCCACCCTTGGTAGCCGTTATGTCTTCTTTGGTCCAGTGAATAAGTAAGCCACCACTTTCACCCTTCCAAATTGTCTGACTTGATGCAATGGGACTCAAGCATGACAAACAGAAACCAGCAATCAGTAATAGCCATGTTTTCTTCAAATGAGTTATTTTTTTCCGAAAAATGGAAAAGATAAACATTATAGAACCTCCTTTAACTGTAAGTATATTATCAACATCAGATCGTAATGACTTAGGAACGTGCATCAAATAATTTAGTCAACTTTAAAACCAGACCTGCCAGGTTAAAACAAAACATGGCAGGTCAATCGCAGCGTCCAAACTTGATTTTGACAAGGATTTAACCCAGATATTTAGAGGTTTCTAATCCCTTCTTATATACAATCCTTGTCGTTATTATCTTTGGTAAAAAACTTGAACATCGAGAATCATTTATTATTCTAACATAATGACCAATTGATAATATGTATTTTTAGATAAAGGTGAACATTTTATTTACTTTTTTATACCAATACCTTTGCTAATTTAAAATTTTAGCCATTTTCAAAAAGACTGATTTTTATTAAAATCAATACTCATCAAACCTGCCAGGTTTATCAATTATTATGGTACGTTATTTGGTACGCTATAGAATGCCAGGCATATTTGATAACCACAACACCTTAATAAATAACAATGTTAAAATACAGCTTCTTAATTTTATTTCTGAGTCTTTCCAGTGCTTGTAGTGATATAGCTTATTATAGTCAAGCGATGGATGGGCAATGGGAGATTTTTAGCCGTTCACAGCCAATTAAGCGTGTGCTGACTACCGACACCACACCAACACCACTTAAACAACAGTTAACGGATATTTTAAAAATCCGTGCATTTGCTAGTAAGATATTATATTTACCTGATAATCCCAGTTATACCTACTATGCTGATTTAGAACGCCCTTTTGTTGTGTGGAGTGTATTCGCCACTCCCCCTTTTTCTTTTGTTCCAAAAAAATGGTGTTTTTTTATTGTAGGATGCGTCAGTTATCGAGGCTATTTTTCTGAAACAGCCGCTACCACATTGGCTAAAGAATTACGTCTCCAAGGATATGATGTTTATGTCGCTGGGATACCAGCTTATTCTACTTTAGGTTGGTTTAATGATCCTGTATTCAATACCATGTTAGCATGGACCTCATACCGAATTGCAGGATTAATATTTCATGAACTGGCTCATCAAAAGTTATATATTTCAAATGATACCGCATTTAATGAAGCCTTTGCGATGACCATCGAATATATAGGAGTTGAGCTATGGTTGGCGCAGTATGGTAGCCCTGACGATAGGCTTGAATATCAGCAAGGGCGACAGCGTCAAATTGAGTTTATTAATTTAGTCTTATCAACTCGTAACCATTTACAAAATATTTATCAACAAAACGGATCCATAGAAAAAATGCGGGTGGCAAAAAAAGCGGCTTTTGATAATTTGAGAATAAAATATCAACACTTAAAAACTCGCTGGAACGGTTATAATGGATATGATGCTTGGTTTGCAAAAGATTTGAATAATGCTAAACTATTATCCATTGTCACCTATCAAGACTTAGTGCCCGCTTTTAGAGCTTTATTTGAACAATTGGATGGGGATTTATCGGCGTTTTATCATGCGGTTGAAAAATTAGGTAAGTTACCTGCTCAAGAACGTCTGGCAAAATTGCAATACCTAAGGTAACTATTCAAGTATAAAAAAGGACAAACACGAGGGCAGACACGCAGGTCTGCCCCTACCAATCTCCACATATTCAGGGGTTTTCGGTGCGAACCTGTGTGTTCGTGCTCGGTGTTTGCCCTCGTGTTCGTCCTGTGAAATTAATTTTATTCATCCAAAAGTTCTGCTTTTAGAGTTTCAACTACTTTAAATTTACCATCAGATAATTTTTTAATATGAATGGGACGACCGGCAATGTCTCCAGTGGATGTCATTTGGTAAGGTCCTACAACCCCGTCCCATTTGTTCATATATCTTAAGGTGGTGGCTATTTCTAGAGGCACTGTGCTTTCAGCATTTTCAATTGCCCATGCGAGAAGTTTTACCGCATCATATCCTTGTGCTGCTTTAGCATCTGGCTCATAATTATGTTTTTCATAATCATATTCAGGATTAAAGCTTTTATCAAGGTCGTTTTTAACAAATTTTTTAAATCTTTCAACAAATACCTTATCGTAATCCGGATCAAACACACTAGCTACATAAGTCCCTGCAGCATCTAATTCGCATTTTTTCCACAAATCATGATTCTCTAATGAATCCCCACCTATAAAGGGTGCATAAACCCCCATACTACGTGTTTGTTTAATGAATTCAGTAGCAGTGGACACAGAAGCCGCTAAAAAAATGGCATCCGGATTCAGTTCTTGCATGTCATTCAGCAAAGGTCTGAAATCACTTTTTTTATTTTCATCTTCATTCTTAAAATAGGAGCGGGTGGCAACAATGTTGACTCCTTTGTCGTTCGTTTCCTTATTTTCGTCATTGACCGCTTTGACCACTTTATCTTCCTTTTTTTTAACGACTTCTTCTCTAAAAAATCCTGATAAACGTTTACCGTATGCTCCCCTTTCAAAAAAAACAGCGATGTTTTTGAAACCTTCACGTTTGGTAAATTTTGCGAGAGCTTTACCAATAATCTTATCGCTAGGAATATTCCTAAAAATATATTGACTTTTATGTGCCGTTAACGTCGGAGTAGTTGAACCGGTTGAAATGAATACAATACCATTTTTTTCATAAGTAATCGACACTGGGATGGCTACACTGGAAAAACGATGGCCAATGACGGCAATCACGTCTAAATTATAGGCCATTTCTCTTGCTATTTTTTGACCGACATCAGCTTTACCTACGTCATCATGAATAAGCGGAATAATCTTTCGATCTGTTAGCACACCACCTAGGTCGTTTATTTCTTTTATAGCTAATTTAGCACCTTCTAAAAATAAATTGTCGTCAGCTTTAGTTCTTACCAGGGCAATGACAATATCCTTCTGTTTTTCATCAGCTAATCTTGCCGCATCTTCTCTTTCTTCTTTATTATTTGGGAAATAACAGCTAGAAATGATGAACAAACTCAATATGACAGTCAGTATTTTTTTCATTAGTTATCAGTTTGCTGGAAAGGTGGTACAGTCATATTCTCTGTGTCCTGGTTAATCGTATTTCCAAGAACTTGTTCTGACACCGCATCCTCTTTTGAGTCAAGTGACTCATTATCAGACTGATTTTGGGGAGGCGAAACAGATGGCGGGCTTTCTGCATTTAATATTAATGGTAGTCCTTCATGCCCTCCGCCAATCAGTACAATTTTAGTATTATCGGATTGAGCCAATAATTCTGTCGCTTGAATGCCTCTCCATACTAATATTTCCCCCTCAGGTACTGCTTTGGCAATCGTTTCTAAATAAATACGTGTCGCTTCGGCTTCAATTGCTCTTCTTTCAGCTTCAACTTTTTCTTTTGCAACAAGATATTCATGAGCTTCAACCAGATGTTTTTGTTCGATCTTATATTCAATTGAACTTGTTACAGTAGGGGGCAAATCAATTTGTTTAATGATTACATCATCAACTTGGATAAAATCCTGTGCAACTTGTTCTATGGCTTCATTAATCGCAATAGTAATCACATCCCGCCCAGTGGTATAAATTTGCTCAGAGTCCATCTGACCAATCGTTTCACGCAAAACGCTAGTGACTTCTGGAATAATAACCACATCCATATAATTGGGTCCAACTGATTGATGTAATAAAGCTAGATATTCGTATTCTGGTTTAAAACGGATAGACAAATCTAAATGGACATTTAAACCAGCCTTCGTTAAAACATCAAGTTCATATTCTTTTGCCTGGACCCTCACGTTGTAAATATACATTTCATCCCAAGGAAAAATGACACGTATACCTTCAGGATAGACTTTATCTGTTTCAGTACCACTGATCAGGCTCCAAAAAACAGCTGCCTCACCTGGTTTAATGATTACAACTATACCAGGGAAATAATATACAAATATGAGTAATAAAATCAGTATTAATGCTTGAAATGGAATAGTTAGTTTATCTAACCACTGCTTTAATTTGTCAAATACCTTTTTCATGACAACCTACATAAATTGGAAAATTGATAAAACCTGCAAAGTGGAAAGTAAGCAATTATCAAATACCAAGATAACCATTTTATTGACATATATTGACATTGTTGCTATTTCCCGCAAACCAATAATAAATGAGTCATTCACCATTATGTGATGATCAATACTAATGTTCCCAAAATGGGAGAAAATATAGTGGAAAAAAAGAAATAACCCCAAAACCCCATTTTCTTTTTTCGACCAAACAATCCAACTAAAAAACAAAATGAGAAATAAACAATTTGTATAAGAGGTGGAAAAGTAAATATCATATTTAACGGTAAAAAATTAATCGCTTGCATAACTATGGTTCCCAACATTAAACTCAGGTGATTTCTTATAAAAAAATAAATTCTTAAGGCAATTCCCAAAAAATTTTTTGACAAACCGGATTTTTTCCGACATTTCCAGTGGATTAGAAATACTATTTATTGAATTTTCAGCATTCCCTAATATACAGCCGTTTTTGACTTTTCTGGAACTCAGCACTATTGTCGCTGTTGCTCCTTAAGGTATCCGCAAACTCCATCCCTTCTTTTGATATTTTAGCATAATCTTCTTTAGCATTTTGGGGATCAAAATTTGAAAAAGTACCCCCAGCAGCGAAATGTAGGATAAACAATTTGCCAACCGCATAGGTTGAAGCCCCTGACATAATAGGCATTGTTATTAAACCAGACACCTGTCCAATGACAGGAATAATTTTTATCATACTAGCAACCTGCGTACTAGCCGCTACTGGGACCGCACCGCCCACTAAAGAAAATAACAGGCTTGTGACTTTTTCTTTAGAAAAAGGTACCCCAAACTTTTCAGCGATTTCGCTAAGCATACTCACTTGAATCGCGGTGACACTGATAAAATCAACGATAGGAATAGGAATTAAAGCAACACCCATTGAAATACTAACATGGCTTTTGAGAATATGACTGAGTGCTTCGTTAGAAACTTTTTTAACCTCTTGATTGGATTTTTTTAAAGTGGGTGTTTTTTCACGCACTGCTTCATCAAGCACGACAGTTTTCTTTTTAATAAAATAATGATGGTTTATGAGATAACTGAGTGTGCCAATCAATAAAACAATAGATAGGGTAGCTATTGAAATGTTCTTGATTAAAGTGTGAATCCGCTGATTAAGAATTTTTTCCTTTTCTTTAATCGCTTTTTCTATACTATCTATATAAAAACCTGTACCGATTATCCAGTTCAATGGCTCATAAAGTTTCACATAAGTTTTTTTATCCGCTTTTTTATCACCACCGTAACCCTCACCATCCATCGGTTTTTCTCCAGTATATTCAACATAGCCAGCTTTGTCTTTTTCATTTTTACATTTGTCAATAAAAGAATCAACCCGCGTCTTCAAGTTGCTAAAATCCCCCGTCAAAGACTCATTTTCACGTTCTGGTTTATGAGGGTGCATAATATATTTTGGAGAAGATTCATCAGAAATATCTATGATCCAAAAATATCCATTTTTATTATATTTCGTTTCATCATCATCATTAGATTTGTCCGTTTTAATTTTATTATATTTCGTTTCATATCTCATTGTCCTTATAACTTCTTTAATATTTTCTAAATCAGTATTAATGCTAGTTCCATCAGGATTTTCTAAATATTTTTGATGGTAAAATTCTATCGTTAAATAAGCTATATCTATATAGCTTTTCAAATTTTGTTCAGCATCCTTATTTTCTTCTTCTTTATATTCAGCAATATCTTCATTACTCACAGCCTTAATGCGATAAATGGTGTAACCCAATACCGCACTAGCTGAAATGATAAAAGATAATATAATAACGATCAGATTAGTTTTGCTCATGAATATTACCTATGCTAATGGTGAATAGTAAATAGTCGTTTCACATAAGGGGCAATCCTTTATAGTTGCTCTAACATTTTTGAAGGATGCTGTATATTTGGATTTTTGATTTCCCATTAAAAAAACCCCGCTATTAAAATAACGGGGTTGATGGTATCGCCTTAAGCAGCTGTAGGTTCTTCTTTCTTCTTCAAGAATTTATTCATTAACCAATAGGTAGTTGCAGCTACCAATACTCCCCCAACAACGGCTACACCTACTGGGTGAGCTAATAGAAATCCCCCAACGGTACTAGTGCTTGCGGCGGGAACGGTAGTCAATGCTACTTCAGTTTCCATAATTATGTCCTCAATTAATTGTGGGATAAAACATTAGGTAAAGTCTAAACATGACCATTATCCCAGTTGGATATAAAATGTTCAGGGCGATTATACTATATTTAAGCCTATTTTGTCAAGGGCTAATATTAAAAATATTTATAAACCTATGTAAGTCATTGAATAAATTACAATTAACAAATTCTCGGCAATGGCTCATCTTCCAAGTCTTCCAAAAAACGTTCTCCACCCAATTCCGTTTCTAAAACTAAATGGGGCTGTTCTGCTTGTAAAATTCCAATTATAGCCGCCTGTTCTCCAGAAGGCACTGCACGTAATGCAGTCAATGCCTCCTCAGCTTGTTCTTCTGAAACGACAGCAACAATCCTGCCCTCACAAGCCAAATAGTAAGGATCATAACCGAGCATTTCACAAACAGAACGGACCGGAGCCTGGATAGGAATCTGTGGTTCAAATAATCTAATACCCAAGCCGGTCGCCAAAATTATTTCGTGCAGCACGGAAACGAGACCGCCTCGGGTAGGATCACGCATAAATTTTAGCCCTAGGATTTTTAATAGGGCTTGAGATAGTGGTAATACACTGGTGCTATCAGATTGTAAATCTCCCCGCATACCAAATTGTTCTCGCGCAAGCATCACGGCGGTACCATGATCGCCGATAGGACCACTGACTAATATCACATCTGATGGACAAATATAATTCATACCCAGTTGAATATTTTTATCGCGCACCCCTACCCCGGTCGTTGCTAAATACAATCCACCGCCTTCACCCCTGGCTAATACCTTAGTATCACCCGCTATGATAGAAACATTGGCGGTCTTTGCAGCCATCGCTAGACTGGCTATAATCCGATCAAGCTGTGCGATTTCCATACCTTCCTCAATAAAGGCATTGAGGGTTAAATATTTAGGTAGGGCACCGCTCACACAAAGATCATTAATCGTACCATGTACGGCTAAACTACCAATATTACCGCCAGGAAATTCTAGTGGCTTTACTGTAAAGCCATCCGTAGTCACCATCACATCCTGTCGGTTACTATCTATAGGCATCAAAGCAGCATCGACATTGGTATCTAATAATGGATTATCAAGGTGATAAGCAAACAAATTATCAATCAGCTCGCGCATCAAACGCCCACCATTACCATGAGCGAGTTGAAT
>QNES01000110.1 GCA_003645255.1 Gammaproteobacteria bacterium | reverse complement strand
TTAATTAACAAATTAGTTATCAGTTGAGTTATTCGTTTCCAAACCGGGCAACTTGGGCAACTTAAACTGGTCAACATAAGGAACGACTCGTCGCCGCCCTTTTCAGGAAAATAAAAGTTATCAAACCTGCCAAGTTTTCAAAACATGGCAGGTCTTAAAGCCAAAATATTTATCTGAATATCTATAGTATCATATAGGAAAAAATACAACACTCTGTTTTTAAATGCAACGTGCCGATTGAAGAAATAGAACAACAGTATGGCATAAAAGGTGTAGGTGCACTACACTTAGCTTATGCAGAACAATTACAAGTCGATGCGCTTATTACTTGTGATGATAAAATGATGATGAAGCGGTACAAATACTTGTAAACTACTTAGGGATGCGAATAAAATAACTTCCTGAAGATTATTTTCAATATGGTACTTATAAAGTCATCCTTAAATCTTAAAAACGGGAAGTTATTTTATCAGCTTCCTTAGGTTTAACGAAAACCGCTTATCCGAGACAATTTTTCGAGTCAAACAGATTACTTAGAAATGAAACAAGAATTGTTTTGGAACAAAACAGTCGCTGATTTATACCCTGAAATGCAATCCGTCTGGGCAAATGGCATTGGAGCGTAGGCTAGAAAACCCCACTCACAATATTGACTTAAATCATGTTTCATTTATTGAAGGGTTGTGGTGGTTTTTTTTGGTTCCCAAGCGCCAGCGTCCAGTGTTTGTGATTCGACAAATCGCGACGCTGACGCGTCACTGCCATTAAGTATCGCAGCGGGCGTTCGCGGTGGTTAGCACCGAAAGTCCCTTAATACGTGGAGTTTTGTAGAGGCGAACCGAAAGTGTCGGCCCGATACTTAATGGCATTGCGCTGACGCGTCGCAAATGCGTTCCCACGAGATTTAATTTTACTCTGACCCCAATTATTCCCAATTATTCTTTTTCTGATTTTGGGAATTGGCGTGGTGGTGGAGAAGAAACAAGTTTGGGTGGAAAGTTTAAAGTGTTAGCTTTAGATGGGGCAAACAAAAATACGTTTGTCCACCCTACATGCTTTCGGCGATCACGAAAAAAACTTGAACATCAAGTTATAAAAAATGTCGTATTGATAATAAGGATGATAACTGATATGAAATTACCCATTGGTTTATCCGATTTTAAAAAACTCCGTGAAAATGATTATTACTATATTGATAAAAGTTTATTTATCCAAGATGTCATCGAACGGAGTTCAGAGGTTTTGCTACTCCCGCGCCCACGACGGTTTGGCAAGACCTTAAATATGTCTATGCTTCGCTATTTTCTGGAAAAACGCGAAGAAAGTTTGGCTCATTTATTTAAGGGGTTAGCCATTGAGCAAAAACCGGAAATAATGGCGCATCAAGGAGAATATCCTGTTATTTTTTTGAGCTTCAAAAGTTGTAAGGGACCCAGCTTTGAAAAGTGTTTATCTGAAATTCGGGGTGTGTTGCTAAAATCTTATCAGGAACATAAACCATTGGTTTACCAAACACTAAACCAAGAAGATAAACAACTCTATGACAACTTGATTCGAGAAAAAGGGCAATCAAGAGATTGGGAAAATGCCATCAGCTTTTTGATGCAACTACATCATCAACAAACAGGAAAACGGGTTATTGTTTTGTTGGATGAATATGATGCGCCTATCCATGCGGGACGTGAACATGGGTATTATGATGAGATTGTCCTATTTATGAAGCTGTTGCTGGGCAATGCCCTGAAAGATAATTCTGATCTGGAGAAAGGACTTGTGACCGGGGTTTTGAGAGTGGCGAAGGAATCCATTTTTTCGGATTTGAATAATTTGGATGTGTTGTCTTTGTTGCGCTCTGAATTTGATAGTTGTTTTGGATTTACTGAGGCTGAAATTGACAAGTTAAGCCAGGACTTTTCTTTGGGGAAGGCGGAGTTGTTGATCGCGGTTTTGAAAAAGTGGTATAATGGTTACTTATTTGGGAACCGAGTGATTTATAATCCTTGGTCAATCATTAATTTTTTAATGAGTGAAGATCGCTTTCCACGCCCTTATTGGATTAATACTGCGAGTGAATCTCTGTTACGAGATTTAATCACACGCACCGAACCGGATTTTCAGGAACAGATTGAAACTTTACTCGCCGGTGGGACAATAACCACTCCCTTAAATGAGAATATTGTATTGCGTGACTTGGAATATAGCGAGCAGAATATTTGGAGTCTTTTGGTGTTCAGTGGTTATCTGAAACCGGTCTCGATGACATTTAATGAGGAAGAACCGATTTATGAAATAACGATTCCTAATCTTGAAGTGCGTTCATTTTATCGCCAGACGATTAAACAATGGCTCCAAAAAACGATTGGGAGTCGGCGATTACAGCATTTGCTATCGGCTTTGATAAAAACTGATTTTGAGACCTTTGGCGAACTGCTGAGAGAAATGGTGTTAGCGATTTTAAGTTACCATGATACGGCGGGTGATGAACCGGAAAAGGTTTATCATGCTTTTGTTTTAGGGTTGTTGACACATTTAACGGATCATTATATCATTCGTTCTAATCGAGAATCCGGTTATGGGCGTTATGATGTGCTGATGATTCCTCATCAAAAAACGGAACATGGGTTTATTTTTGAGTTTAAAAAGGTAAATCGTCCGAAAGAGAAGAGTGAAACTGAGGCGATGAAAAGTGCTTTAAAGCAAATTAAAGATAAGCAGTATGCAACCGAGCTGCGAGATTTGGGAGTAAAAAAGATTTGGGGAATTGGCGTGGTGGTGGAGAAGAAACAAGTTTGGGTGGAAAGTTTAAAGTGTTAGCTTTAGATGGGGGCAAACAAAAATACGTTTGCCCATCCTACATGGCTACAATAATTAGTTCAAGAACTCATGTTTTAACAATCTATCTACTTCTTGTCTCAGCAACATTTCCCGAAATAGAGGAACACAATAATGATAAATGCTTTCTTCATCACGTCGAATAATAAATGCTAACTCTAAACGGGTTAAAGATTGCATGAGTTGCTCAGTCGTATAATCATATTGATATTGATCCAATAGCGTCATTATTTCAGATAGCTTAAATTTTCCCTTTTTTACGGTGGCATAAACAATAATACGGTCCAAACAGGCAGCCTGTTTATCATCGGTTAGTTGACTCCATCCCCCCAATGCCTCTGAAATGGCTTGATTTTTTAGGGCGCAAATGATCTCTTTTTTTGTCAGTACCTGTGCTTCAGCAGGTAAATTTTTCAACATTTCGTCGCAAACAGTTGCCATCAAGTTTGCTCGCTGCCTTGTTTTTATGATGATTTGTTCTATTAATTCCTCTTTAGCATAGTCAATACCTAGCATTTTCATGGGTTCTATGGCTAATTTCCAACAGGCTTCTAATTCTAATGCGCCAATGGTGATAGATTCACCAAAATTTTTGATCGGGGAATGATAATTTAATACTGCGGCTTCATATAAATCCCAAAATCCTGCAATGATAAAATAACATTGCCCTTCTTCGCTGAGATTACGAAAATGACTGAGTGTGGGATAATCTTCCACAATTTCTCTACGAATAAAGACATCTGCTTCGTCTATCAGCAAGAGACGTTGTCGTTCTTTTGGTAAATTGGCTAAGTGTTCATTAAAGATTTGTTTATCACTTCGACCGATTGACCTGAGTCATATGAGTTTGCACTAATTGTATTTATTGCTTATAATGCGCCTGCAGGTACATAAGAATTATAATAGTTTCAGGTATAATAAATGTCTAAAGGCAAGGCGTATACACAAGAGCAAAGAGAGTTTATAGTTACTCTCAAACAGTCATATGATCAAGAAAAACTTGATGGTGAGACTGTTTCAACTAAAAAGTCAGCAAAGCGAGTTGCTTCAGGATTGAATGTCAGTCTCCGAACAGTAAAAAGTATCCTTTCAGAATATAATCGAACGGGAAAAGTTGACTCACCATCAACAAATAGAGGTAAACCGCCATTTCTGATATCTTCACCATTAGAAACCGTCATTCGCCAGAGAATACGTGAATTAAATTGTAATGGGCAACATGTGAGTCAGCGTTCATTATGTGGTTGGATATATCAGGAATATAACATAGAAATTCCTGAAAAGACATTATGGCGCACATTAAAAAGAATGGGGTTCATATATGGAATATCTAAAAGACGTAGCGTATTAAGGAAAAGAGATTATGTCATAATAGCTAGAAGGGAATATTTACGAAAAAAATAGCTAATAGAAAAAGTACAAAAAATGGTAGTACAATTCGACCCGAAGTATATTTAGATGAAAGTTATATCAATGTTAATCATTCGTTCGATTCGACTTGGTATTTTACAGATGATGGTCCATGGGTAAATAAGCCTTCAGGAAAAGGAGTTAGGCTAATTATAGTCAATGCAGTAACAAAAGATGGTTGGGTTCCAAATGCAAAATTAGTTTTTCAAGCTAAGCAATCTACAGGTGATTACCATGGTCAAATGGACTATAAAAATTTCTCTTCGTTAATCCAAGAACAACTTTTACCAAATATACCGAAGAACTCATTGATATTTATGGATAATGCTAAATATCATAATCTTTATGTTGAGGATGCTTTTCCAACCCCACAGTCACTTAAAGTAGAATGACAAAAATGGCTTAAATCATACCACCCATCAGAATATGATGATGATATGCTTAAACCAGAACTCTATAAAAAATGTAGAGCATTATGTCCAAAACCAAAATATATATTGGACACTATTGCCAAAAATGCCGGACATACAATTATACGAACACCCCAATATCACCCTGAATTACAGCCTATTGAAATATGCTGGGGGGTCGTCAAAAACGACTGTGCCAAAAAATGTGATTATACAATTTCGACCCTAAAAATTCACCTTGACGATGGATTTAAGCAAGTTACTTCTGTTACTTTGAAGGAAATACTTCAGAAAGTAGATGAAATTGAGGATGAAGCAGAATATGAAGAAGAAGTTCAAATTGAAAATTATGAGTAGATGTATTAAAAAGTGCAAACTCATATGACTCAGGCTATAATAGCCACAGCATAAAAATGCACGACTTCGGCAAGGCATAAGTTAAGTCATTGTTTCATTTCAACTTTTTAGTAAAAGTCACCAAGAATTCTTATGATGACTTGGTATCGGATAAGCAGTTTCTCCATCATTGCGCTACACCTAAGTTTTTTAAATTAGATGTGGCATACCAATGAAATCACAAAAAGTCACTTTTTTCATAAAAAGTCACTTCTTTTGTAACTGTTAATATATTTATGTCAACACATTACTTTTGAGGATTTAAAAATTATGCGAAACCAAAAACTCACTACCGGCTTATGCCTAGCCGCCCCAACAATTAGCCAGGCAGAGGGGGCATGCCAACTCTACGGTGTCAACGACGGTGGCTTAAACGACAGCCAATTATTTACTGTCAATCCTGACGCATGAAGTCAATACGCTTGGCTCTTTGAAAGAAGGCAAAGACATTGAGGCTCTTGCTATAAACAAGACTGGTGTACTTTACGCCGCATCCGGGGATGATACGGATAAACCCGGTCATCTCTTTAACTTGGGGCTTTTTTTTATTTATGGAAATACCAAATAAAATAGTGGACAGACCACATTTTATGCTGGATGGCGTTTATAAAAGCCCCAAGTCTAATCATGACAAGGGGCTTTTTTCCGAAAGGCGTGTTATACTAACACATCATTTTGCTCTACTAATCTAAAGGTAATGAGTTAAAATCGAAAATAGACTATATTCATAATCTTTCAGTTTGATTCAAAAAACGCAGGAACTGGAAAAACGTATGACTACTGGAACAAAATATTTTGTACCAAAACGGGTTTATTTGGATATTTGCGCCTTGAGCCGTCCGTTTGATGATCAGCGTCAAGTTCGGATTCAATTAGAAAGCAGGGCTGATTTTGTAACCGTAGATGATCGTCTATTAAAACAATGTCGTCGGGTTCAAGCAACCGTTTGGTATGGCACTCCGCTAGCTTATTGTGAAAAGGAGAATTTAAGATGAAAGCAATGCAATACCTTTCAGAAGAAAATTTGGTTGAACAAGCCCTAGTTGCACTAAAGCACTTGGACCAGTGGAAACCATGCGTTTTCTCAATTTGCCTCAGAAGCCACGCTTAGAATCGGTAGAACGGCATCGAAAGTGGCAGGCGACACTTAACCAAGAAGATTTTTTTAATCAAGTATTTGGCTCACGTAATAACGATAATCACCCTATAATTTGATTCAGCAAGCGTAGGGTGGACAACGTCTTTTTTTTGCCCACCACTAACAGGCAAAATGGTAAAATTTCAAAACACCCTTCCCCAAACCAACTTAAAGCCTCAAGTCGTTTAACTTGGGGCTTTTTTTATTTATGGAAACACAGTCACTCGCGAAGCAAGATCAACGTTGATGATTTGATGAGATTTCAATGAAGGGATTGTTTAAAGGGCTGGGTGTTAATCTGTTATACTGAAAATCAGATTGAAACAAGCAAATACTGTGATATTGATTTACCTAAAAAGTTTTAATGAAAGGGAGAGCAAAATGGAAGCAATTGAATTTAATTATGAATCGTGTGATGACGTGATTAAAATTCCAAAATGTTACAAAGATTGGTTTAAAAAGTCTTTCAAAGTCATTTTGCTGGCGCAAGAACTACCGCACAACTTTAAACCAACACAACGTCGTCTCCCAAAAGGGGCAGGTTGTTATCGTAGTGGACGTTTTATTTTTAAGGTAAAAAAAGTTTGACAAATATTTTTTAAGTCTGTATAATATTTCATTAATAAAAATCATGTTATAACTGATTAGTAAGTAGGTGGGCAACGTTGTTGCCTACCCACCGAATGTTATGCCCCACAAACTGTTAAGATTCGCATAGAGTCAAATTTAACCTATAATACTAAACATGAAATTTGAATGGGATACCAATAAAGAAAAAATCAATATACAAAAACATGGGATAACATTTGAGCAGGCTTCATACGTATTTGCTGATCCGTTTGCTTTAAATCAATACGATAATGAACATTCGGAAAATGAAGACAGATGGATATTATTAGGAAAATCATTAAATGAAATGATTCTGGTTATTGTGCATACTTTTAGATATAATGATGGCATAGAGTTTGTTAGAATTATCAGTGCTAGAAGAGCCACAAAAAGAGAAAAACAAACCTATCAAAAAAGGTGTCCAAAATGAAAAAAGAATATGATTTTACCAATGCCGAACAAGGTAAATTTTATCGTCCAATAGAGGAACTAGATATTCCAATCTATTTAGATCAAGAAGTGAAAGAATTTTTTCTGAAAAATATCCAAAATAAAGGTAATAAGTTTTCTTTAAATGAAATTATCAATTCGTTGATTAAACAAAATATAGAAATTTCTAGCAAATTAATCTATCAGCGAGCGTAGTCAGGTAGGGTGGGCAAGTGTTTATTTGCCCACCGAAATAATGACTACCCGGCTTATAATGGATTGTGATAGGTGAGTACAACGGATTTAAGAATTCAACTGATTTTTTCTTCTAAAAATAATCGGTTGCCCTCACGCAATCCGTTGTATTCCCTAATCCGTTGTACTTATCCGGTTGTGCTCGTTTAAAAAATGGTGGTGGGTTTAACTTTAAACCACCCTACGCTCGCTGAACTTTTCAAATGAGGAATGTGGGCAATAAAAAGACATTGCCCACCCTACTTAAAAACTAAATTCATTCGGACGCACCCAACGCTTGCTTGATTTGCTTTGTAATTATGAATTTTATGTTATTATTAACGAGCAATACACTTTTTTTAAAGGAGAATCAACTATGAAAAAAGTTTTCAAAGGTTTACCACTTTCCGTCTTATTTTTCGTAGCGAGTTTAATGACAGTACAAGCTTTTGCAGAGGTTTGTGGTATCGTTACAACTAACAGTACTGAGTTGAATATTCGTAGTGGTGCGAGTCAAACTTCAAAAGTCATTTTAGGAAAAAAGGGGCCAGGCTCGATTTAATTTTTAATCTTGGATTTTTATACAAATTGTAATGTTTAAAAAACAATTCGACCCTGGCCCTTTAACAGATGAAGGTGAATGAAAATGGCTTATGGTACTTTTAAATCGGTTGAAGAAGTTGCAACAAAATTTGATATTGAGGCTTCTGACAAAGTCACATTTGTTAAGGAAAAAGCCGTTAAAATTTTAGATGTATTACTTTCTATAATAGAAAAAAATTTAAAGAATGATACCAACTATATATCTGAGTTCGCTATTTGTGAGAGTATTATAAGACCGATTTTGGATATAATTGTAGCAAATTACTCACTAAGAGTTTGGTCACATATTTCTTATAATGTAGATCAAGAAAAGGGACTTATTGGAGAACCTGATTATTTAATTGCACAAAAAAATAAATATGGTGGGATGGCAAGGCCTGTACTTTGTGTCATAGAAGCGAAAAAAGATAATTTTGATGAAGGCTGGACACAAGCATTAGCAGAAATGGTAGCTTCATCTTTCCTTGGAGCAACAACATGTTATGCTATTGTGACAACTGGTGTGCTTTGGCAATTTGGAAAATTAGATAATAGTGTTTTTACCATAGATTCAAGAGCTATCTCTGCTACGACAGAATTGCAACGAGTCTTCAATACAATTAATTGGATATTTAATGAAATATCAGAAAAGAATTGAAAAAGGCTAACCGATACATTTTGAAAGGTAAATATGAGACTCTTTGAGCCTGATCCCTTTTTTCTAGCACCTTTAGCGTTTATTTTTTTAGCTATAATATTTTACCCATTCTAGCGCCTTAATTCAGTTCATTAAAACCAAATGTAAGTCATTAGTTTGAATTTAATTCAACAAAGCGCAAAGTTTGCCAACTTGGAGTAAAACATGCGAAATTTTTCCTCTTATGGTCCAATTGATCGAGAATTGCATTATTATGTACCTCGTCAGCAATTGATAGATGATGCCTTTCAACAATTATTGGGTAAGAATCCTGAAAAAGGTGGACATTACATCACTGTCTGGGCACCACGCCAAACAGGCAAAACTTGGATCATGCAAGAAGTGCTATCAACCATTGAACAAGGTATTCAATTTGATGTCGTTTTTCTCAGTTTGCAATTTCTTTATGAAGAGAACGATGTCGACATAGTGGCTCAACTCTTTGCTCGGGAATTGATCAAAAAGTTGAACTTGGAGAACTTAAGCATAGACTCCTCAAAGGATTTTCATCGTTTGTTTGAACGAGAAACTCTTATGAAGCCTTTGATTTTGATTTTGGACGAATTTGATGCCCTTGAACCAAAGGTAATTGCTAGACTAGTCGCCGTGTTTCGTCTACGATGACACTTTTTGAAGGTGTTTATGCGGCTGCCCTCAATTTGTTGCCCAATAACAATATTCTGAACATCATCAGTAAGGCTAAACAAGAGCCTTACAAGCCTTATGTATTGGAATTATTCCAAACAGAAGAAAAAGTCAATTTTATCTATCATGATCCCATTGTCAATTTTCTCTATATGAATGGAGTCGTTTCAGTTGAACGAGCTAATTTGGGTGAAAATTATGTCAAATTTGCTTCTCCATATGTGCAAAAGCAATTGTTTAACCATTTTGCGAGAGAATTGTATCAAAAAATGGACAGGTTATACTCACCGTTTGAGGATTTGTCGGATACCATTACTGAGCAAAGTATTGATATCCATCGTTTGTTACAACGATATGAGCAATATTTGCAAGCCAATCGAGAGATGGTATTGAAAGATGCGCCACGTCGAAAAAACGATCTACGTGTGTTTGAAGCAGTCTTTCAATTTCATCTTTATCTCTATTTGGTTAGTTTTTTCCGTCATTATGGTGTACAAGTTTTTCCTGAATTCCCGACGGGTAATGGTGCGATTGATTTATTAATACGTTATGCGGGGCAATTGTTTGGCTTGGAATTAAAAAGTTTTGCTAATCAACCAGGCTATCGTGAAGCCCTTAAACAAGCAGCCATATATGGTAAAAAGTTAGGAGTGACTGAGATTTGGTTAGTTTTATTTGTAGAAGTGGTTGATGATCAGAATCGTCAACGGTTTGAAATGGATTATATAGATAAGAAAACGGGGATTGTGGTGCATCCTTTGTTTGTGCAGACAGGAAGTTTGATAAAGTGAAATTTAAGCTCCCAAGTTTTCCCCAAATTAAGTTAAAATCAAAATTTAAGATTAAAATTTAGAATTAAGATTTAGAATTAAGATTTAAATTAAGATTTAAGATTTAGAATTAAGATTTAAATTAAAAATTATTGGTAATCCTGCACAAACCTATCAGGTTTTTGATACCAAACAGGTTTTTGGAGCAATCACTATTCAGAACGACCAAAAATAGTATTTCTAAATTATTTCAAAAAAATTTCACTTTTCTTAAATATATATGATATGATAAAAAATGTAAATGAGAATAATTATTAATTCGTTTATGATTATAGATTTTAACCAAAACGATAAGGAGTTACAAATGTTAATGAAAAACGAAAACGTAGCTCATGCCTTCCCCCTAGCAATGGCGGGTGAAGGAGAGTTAGTGAAAATTGCGGGTATGACGGGTGGCAAGAAATTAGCTAAACGCCTGATTACAATGGGCATGATAGAAAATATGGAATTGCAAGTATTGCAGCGGGGTGCCGGTTTAGTTGTCATTTGTGGGGAGACACGGCTGGCTTTGGGCTATGGCATGGCTAATAAAATTATGGTGGTGCCAATACAGGAGGACCAGGACCATGGCAATTAGCTTACGTGATTTGGCGGTGGGATCCAAAGGTAAAATTACCGGTTTGCAAAAAGGTAATAAAGCCTATCGACAAAAATTATTAGCAATGGGGCTAACCCCAGGGACTGAGTTTAGTATGATACGCTGTGCGCCGATGGGCGATCCGGTGGAAATTAAGGTACGTGGTTTTGCCCTCAGTCTGCGAAAAGATGAGGCTGAAACTTTACTAGTTGAGAGGATTGAAACATGAAACGTTTAGTAATCGGAACTGTTGGTAATCCTAATTGTGGAAAGACTACTTTATTTAATGTCTTAACCGGCACACGGCAACATGTCGGTAATTGGCCTGGGGTGACTGTTGACCGTAAGGAAGGTTTTTATCAACATGAAGGGCGTGAAATTGAATTAGTCGATTTGCCAGGCACTTATTCCCTTGATGTGCCTGGGACCACTTCATTAGATGAAAAAATTGCCCAGGACTATATTCTTTCCGGCGAGCCTGATCTCATTGTCAATATTGTTGATGCGTCTAATTTAGAACGAAATTTCTATCTGACCACTCAGCTATTGGAAATGGAAATCCCCTTGGTAATTGCGCTTAACATGATGGACATTGCATCGGAACGCAATATCAAGATTGATATTTCCGCCTTATCCCAACAACTGGGTGTCCCGGTCATTCCAATCAGTGCAGCAAAACATGAGGGCATTGAAGAGTTAAAGCAGGCGATAGATACCGCAGCTGAAGTCAAACATATTCCAACCCTCCGGGTGGAATATCCAGAATTGATTGAAAAGGCACTGGGCAAATTATTGCCAACTATTAGTCAACGCCTCCCGGATAATATTAAATCCCATGCTCACTGGGTCGGTTTGAAACTTTTAGAAAATGATGGTTTTGCCATACAGTTAGTGGGAAAAGATTTAACGGATATTATCACCGCCTCACAAGAACAGATTGAGGAAGATTTAGACGAAGAAGTCGATATCATCATCGCTGATAGTCGTTATAGTTTTATTGCCACGATTATTGAAAAAACGGTGAAAAAAACCGGTCAAGTTACCAGAACGCTATCAGATAAAATTGATAAAGTCGTACTTAACCGTGCCCTTGGCATACCTATTTTCCTGGTAGTGATGTATCTGATGTTTATGTTTACCATCAACATCGGGGGCGCATTCATTGATTTTTTCGATATGTTGTCCGGGACCATTTTTGTCGATGGCTTTGGCGCGTTACTGAGCGCGATAGGTTTACCGGAGGCATTCATTATTATAGCCGCCGGCGGTATGGGTGGCGGTATTCAAGTGGTTGCTACTTTTATTCCGATTATTGGTTTTCTATATTTGTTTTTATCATTTTTAGAAGACTCTGGCTATATGGCACGCGCAGCTTTTGTCATGGATCGCTTTATGCGTTTTATCGGATTGCCTGGGAAATCTTTTGTTCCCCTAATTGTCGGATTTGGTTGCAACGTACCGGCAATTATGGCAACCCGCACTTTAGAAAATCAACGAGATCGTATTTTAACGATTTTAATGAATCCCTTTATGTCTTGCGGTGCGCGCTTGCCAGTCTATGCCCTGTTTGCTGCCGCCTTTTTTCCTATAGGCGGACAAAATTTAGTTTTCGGCTTATATCTATTCGGTATAGTCGTGGCAGTGATAACCGGGTTGATTATGAAAAACACTTTATTAAAAGGAGAAGGTTCCCCTTTTGTCATGGAATTACCTTCTTATCATTTACCCACACTACAAAGCATTTTGCTACGCACATGGGATAGACTGAAAAGTTTTATCTTTCGTGCAGGTAAAGTCATTGTACCAATGGTTGTCGTATTGACCTTTCTTAATTCTTGGGGTACTGATGGCTCTTTCGGGCATGAAGATAGTGAACAATCGGTACTCAGTGAAATTGGACGCGCCATCACGCCCGCCTTTGAACCAATGGGGATTCAGGAAGATAATTGGCCGGCTACTGTGGGCATTTTCACCGGTATCTTAGCTAAAGAAGCCGTTGTAGGCACCTTGGATGCAATATATAGTCAATTGGCTGTGTCTGATGCTGGTGGTGATTCTCAGGAAGAAGAGCCATTTAGTTTTTGGGGAGGTATTGGCGAAGCCTTTGCTACGATTCCCGCCAATTTAGGTGATGTGACCGATATGATCCTGGATCCATTAGGGTTAAACATCGGTGATGTGGGTAGCTTAGAAAGTGCCGCCGAAGAACAGGCTGTCAATGCTGCCACTTTCGGCGCAATGGTTAAGCGCTTTGACGGTCAAATTGGGGCTTTTGCTTACCTACTTTTCATTTTATTGTATTTTCCTTGTGCAGCAGCGATAGCGGCAGTTTACCGGGAAACTAATATGGGTTGGACAGTGTTTGTAGCCGTTTGGACAACGGGATTAGCTTATATGTTCGCCACCGTCTTTTATCAATTAATGACGATAGCACAACATCCCTTTACTTCTATTGCTTGGACGAGTGGATTGTTATTATTGTTTGCTATGACTATTGTGGGGTTTTATATTTATGGGCGCAATGGACAGGGAGCGCAAATGGGTAAAGCCTAAAATTTAAGAGGGCAGAAATCCGATTTTTTCCAAAAAATCGGATTTCTAAAAGTGTAGAATGGTTGCGCTGGGTTTATTTACCCACCCTCAAAAAAGATTTCAGTATTCCCACTATTTGGCTACCATTACCGAAATGATACAAATAACTATCTATAATCGCTATATTATCCTTTAGTGATAAGAATTGCCATAACGCGCCATCAGTCACGACACCATATACAGTTGGGATGTGATTACCTTCCTTTTCATTGAAGATTCTAGCCGCTTCCATTTCAGCTAAACACTGAGCCAATCCACTCCCTAAATCTGATTTTTTAGCTTCAAGCAATATAACAACCGGTGATGTGATATATAGCTGGTTATCACTATGACTTATTATAGCATCAGGATTACCCGTTAACCCTTTGCTACTATCAACATTAAAAGTATTTTCCAAGAAAAAGCTTATATTAACATGCTGGTTTAATTCCATCAACATCAAATCAACTATCAAAGCCTGTCTTGCGCTTTCTGTATTGATTCTAATGGCTCTCGTATAAGCCATCTTCATCGTATCAATAAACCATTGAGTCACTTCAACAGGTTCAACATTAATATATAACTCATTTTCAGCTTTTATGATTATCCCTAAATCCTTATTGACTTGTTCTAGTGTTTTAAAATCACTATAAGACATTATTTAACCCACCCTACGCTTTAATAACATAAAATTCACCTAATTTTCAATTATTTTTTTTAAAACTTTGATCATCTTAAAGATAGCAAAAATTTCCTCATCATCAGCATGATATGTCTTACTAATAAAATATTCACTACCATTTAAAATAATAAAATTCCAATCTCGAAATCGTCTATTTCAATTTCTTGATTTTCCCATTTTTTCATTAAGGAACATTCCCAAATTTGACGAAGCCCAAAGGCTTTATCAAGCCTGGTCAATGTCCAGTCTCTAAAAGTAGCTGTTTTCATTCTTATGTATCCAATAATCAAAAATATTCATGTTTCTAGTGTTGTTCTTACTTTTCTATTTTTTTTCCAACGGGGTATTTGGATGTTGCAAGATAATTCTGTATTGCAACAACGTTGGGTAAAAATTCTACCCATTTTTATTGATACCACTTTATTACTCAGTGGTATCACTTTAATCATAATATTGCATCAATATCCTGGTAGCCAAGCTTGGTTAAGCGCAAAATTAATCGCATTATTAATCTATATCATTATTGGTAGCATTGCCCTTAAACGTGGAAAAACTAAAACGATTCAAGCGACTGCTTTTTTATTAGCCATAGCCACTTTTTTTTATTTAGTTTCAGTCGCCTTAACTCAAAGTGCCATTCCGTTTTTAGTCTGGTTTTGAAATAGTGGTTCCGATTGATAGCGAAACCCACCGATGTTCAAGTTTTTAAACTTAAAAGGCTTAAAGAAATACGATTTTTGCCAAAAATAGTATTTCTAAGAGCAACCTATTCAAATCACTTTAGCGAGAGTGAAATTAATTTATGTAAGAGTAACATTAATTTATGTCGTGAACTATTTATCACTAATTATAGATAAGTAGGTCCACAAAAGTCTTTTAACATTTTCTATTAT
>QNES01000109.1 GCA_003645255.1 Gammaproteobacteria bacterium | reverse complement strand
TACAAAAGTATTTTAACATTATTTTAAAAATACGTAATAACTTGATTTATGAAATTTTATTCGCATATAATATCATAACAGTTGCTTCAACAAAATGTTAAAATACTTATGTCCAGCTACTTAGTATTTGTGTTTTTTTGACAGCGAGCGTTCAGTAGAAATCCGATTTTTGAAAAAATTGGATTTCTTTTCCTGTAAAAAATGTTAAAATGGACAATTCAGTAAAAAACCGTAAAATTAATATGAGGATTGAAACATGATGAAAAATTTATTAGAAAGAACCACCTTAGAAAAAAGCATAGATGCGAGTCATCCTTGTCGCAGCGGCAAACGATTTAACTGGATAATTGTCTGTCTTCTGACAATCATTGGCTCTTCTCTCCAAGCGTTAGATTGCAATACAGGTACTCTGAATGAGTTAGGCTGCAATGCAAGCTCTTGCCGTTATTTGCTCAATTTTGAGCAAGAAGGGTTTTATGTCATCACAACTCGCCTATCCCAAGAAAAAACGGAAGGCGTTTGGAGCTTGTCCATTGAGCCACGGCAGAATATGACTATAGCTGGCAGTTTTCACATCGGGGCAATATTGAGGGAAAATGGAGAACTACCAGGTTTTGCTGCTTTTTTCCTAAACCAGTCACAAGTATTGACTCTCACTCCCTATGAATACACCAACCAGCTTTCTCAAATCCATATCCGAATATTGGATGGTAAGCGTGCGCTGGTTTATGAAACGGATGCGGTAGTGGAAGAATCAATAATCACGCCTGAATTACAAAATGGGTTTTATATTATAGAAGTGTTGAGTACAAACGATGCCCCAAGAGCACGCTTTGGTTTATCTGTAGAAATGCCTTATTTTCCTCACGGTTTGAATATAGGAGGCTGGCTTGATGCCGTAACCGGTGATAACCCAGAAGGTTTTGCCGCTCTATATTTAACCAGTGGTCCCGTGATAATCACGCTACAATTTGGCGAAAGTTTCGGTCAAATAGGTGCGGATAAGCCTGATTTGCACATTTCTCGTTTGAATGAAACAGAAGAGTTAGAACCGTTCTGGCAAACGCCTGTTGTGGCAAAAGTTTCTCAAAATACGATTGATGACAACAAAGACTGGCATAAGCCAGCAATAAGTCGTGATGGACGTTTTGTTGCCTACTTTGCTGAAACAGATGATGAAAGATTAACATCACCACAAGTCTATCTTTACAATCGCCAAACAAACCGTAATGTGCGTATTTCAACGATTATAGAATATCCTGAAGGAGCAATAACCCGTTCTAATATAATTGATCTCGTTATCAGTGCAGATGGGCATTATGTTGCCTATTTGGCATCTGAACATAGCGTTGGTCCAATGGGCGGATTTGATACACGTAACTTATGGTTATATGAAGTGGAAACGGCTATAACTTCTTTAATTGAAAAGCGTCGTGGTTCTGTAATGGGTCCTCGTCATATTGAGCATATCAGTATCAGTGGCGACGGACGTTATTTCGTTTATGCGCCAAATCCTAATCTGACTATTTATGACAGGGAAACTGGCACAAGTAGAGAGCTAGATATTTCCCCAAATGATGTAAACAACTTTGAAATCAGTGCGGATGGTCGTTTCCTTGTTTTTGACTCATCTAGGGATAATATTGTTTCGAGTGACACCAATCAAGGTTTGGATGTATTTATTCGAGAACTGGCAACGGATGATACCCGAATGGTGTCTATACTTGGTGAAGGCAACCCAATTAATGGGCAAAATTTTAATCCCGAAGTTAGTGCCGACGGACGTTATGTCGTTTTTGTTTCAAACGCAGAACCAAAACAAGCCATTTATATTTACGATTCTCAAATCGGTGCAGCTAGGAAAATCACTGACATCGGTAACAACAGTCAGCCAGTTATCAGTGATGATGGACGATTTGTGGTTTTTGCTAGTACTCTTGATTTATCGTATAACGCGATAAAACGTAGAAGCAACATTTATGTGCTTGAAAATTTTGGACTTGAGAAGAGCTATGGCATAAAATCGCTTCTAGCCGGTGCGAATGATGATAGTTATGCGCCTGCAATAAGTGGTGATGGGCGTTATATTACCTTTTATTCTTACGCCGACAACCTAGTCGTTGGTGATACAAACGCCCAAGCTGATGTATTTCTGTTCTTAGAACAACAAAAAGTGAAAATCCTAGGCGTACCTTAACTGATTGAGCAATGCCTTGATCTATCAAACCTGACAGGTTTTCAAAACCGTTAGGTTTAGTTTCGGATTTTATTAAATCTGCATTCCTAAGTTATACAAGTTCCATTTTTTATAGAAATCAAAAGGTGCGGTTCTTTTGAATAAAAGATAAAATAGATAAAATACAAGCATTTCCAAAGAAATAAGAAAAAATAGCTTGCAATGTCGCCAGTTTTATGTTAGAAAGTTTCATTAATGTTTTTCCCGATTATTTTTTTGCAGGAGCGTCTTTTGGGGATGTAGAAACTGAAATACATAAAAATGGTATGAAAGTCGTTCGTAAAATGGCATAAGGTTTTTTAACCCAACGTAGCAGTGAGGAAATAAAAATAGACAGTGTGATTGGCATCGCATCTGGATGCATTATACGTCATTTTTTTATAGCGACAGCGTTTTTTAAAAAGACTTTGTTTTTTGACGTAATTGCCAAATTTGATATAGTTCTTGTGGCATCTGTAATTCATTTAACAAGGTTTTCATATTGGGTGGCACACTTTTTAGTGGTGAATTTTTGTTAAAATCCATTGCCCAATGCAAAATCGCTTCAAATAATGCGGCGGCTTCTACAATCGGTTGCCCATAAAGCCAAACGGGAAAAATACGAACTTCAAAAGTATTTTTGGTAGGTGTCGAGTAAATGAAATTTTTGATATTAAAGCTACAATATTTAGTGAGTTCTAGTTGGGTTAGACGTTCTTTGGCGATTTCCCAGGGCAAATAAATAAAATCTGGTTGCTGTACCAGTTCATATAATGCCTGATGCCAAGTGCCAAGTCGGCGACAACGAGGATTGGTTCCTACTAATTGTTGTAACTCTTTAGATCAAAATATTTAAAAGAAATTCCACCCACCTTATATTAAGGGATACAACCCAATTTTGATAGGATAGAAAAATTCGTTGTATTCCCTAATCCGTTGTGCTTACTTTATATTAATAAAATTTTGCGTATCGACATAAAATTAAAAGACACTTTAGAACATGGCTAAAACCGGCTCTTTAGTATCTGAATCCTCCGATAAGATTCATCAATACGTTCTTCACTGATTTTGCCTTTTTTTATTAATTGCTTAATAACAGCAACAGTACGGGCGACAATATTTTTCTCAAATTTCAAATTGTTTCCGATAACAATAATATCAATACCTGCATCCAGCGTCGCAAAAACAGCTTCTTCAAAACGGTAATGGTTCGTGATAGCTTTCATCTGAATATCATCGGAAACAACCACACCATTGTAACTCAAATGGGTTCGCAATACACCGTTAACAATGTTTTTTGAAAGTGTCGCCGGATAGTTTTCATCATAACGCCGATTGAATACATGGGCGATCATAATCGCGTCTGCCATACCCGCCTTAATGATTTCTGAATACGGTTCGAGTTCAATCTCTTCCCAAGTATCAGTCACATCAACTAATCCAAGGTGCGAATCTTTCGTCGAGCTGCCATGTCCTGGAAAATGTTTAAGGGCGCAAAATACACCATGAGTGTGATGTGCCTTGATAAATTCCAGTGCGTGTTCTGTCACAATTTCAGGCTCATCTGAAAAACTGCGCTCAAGTTTCCCAATAATGGGGTTATTAGGATTAGTATTGAGATCAACAACAGGTGCAAAATTGAAATTAATACCCACACCTGCCAATGTTTTAGCGATTCCAGCCGATTTTTGATAAGTCAGTGCTAAATCGTTTTTTCTGCCCAAATACTGAGCCGAAACAGTACTTGGAAAGCCAAATTTCTTTTTCAAGCGCCGTATTTTCCCCCCTTCTTGATCAATAGCGATAAATAAAGGAATTTGTGAAGCCTTCTGCAATTGAGCAACCAGTTTTTTCACTTGGCTAGGTGAGCGAATATTACGCTTCCATGATCTGAGGGCAGTATCATAATCAAAAAGTATCACACCACCCAGGTGAAATCTTTTTATATCCCGTACAATGGGAGATTTATGATTAACAGACAATCCGCGAAACCCGACAATGAGCATTTGACCGATTTTCATTTCCAAACTGATTCCTGGTTTAGCTACTTTTTCTGCTGGTGTAAATACATAATGTATAGGTGGTAATGTCGGTTCTGACTGCTCTTGTTCAGGTGCTTGTACCTGTAAAGGCTTTTCTTGCCTATCTTGCTCCGGTTGAGGCGTTTTCGGTTCCGGTATTTCTGGTTTAGGAATGGGTTGTTGAGGTCTTGGAGATATGATAGGAACAGGAATGATTTCATCTTGCTCATGGTTTCCCACGCAAGAAACGGTAAACAAACCAATCATAAATATTAATATGAAAACGATAACACTGTTTTGAATTCCCTTGTTTTTTTTCATGTTTATACTACTCTCATCATTTCTTGAATGAGCATTTTAATCGTTTTGTCGTTTTGACTTTCAAGTGCCTGATTTATTTGTTGGGCAATATTTTTTTTAAGGGCAGAAGTATCCAAAATAGTATCCAATACTTTTAAACCCTTAGCTGTGAGTACTACCCCTTTAAAAACCGTATAATATAATTCTTGGTAGCAAAGTAAACCTTCCCGTTGTAGAAAACGCATGGTTGCGAAATAGTTATCAAGCATGTTGTCCTCATAAGATTCAGATAACTTATCAATAGCTACATCCATTTCTTGAGGGAAGTTAGTATAAAGTAAATCAAAAACCAATGCAGTGCATTGATCAAAATCATCTCGATTATTGTGAGTCATATTGTGAGTCATAGAGTTATAGTTTTTAAGGAAAATAAAAGTTATCAGACCTGCCATGTTTTCAAAACCTGGCAGGTCTTAGTCGTCATTAGAAATCCGATTTCTTTAAGCCTTTATAATTCGACGCATCTTTTCCATAAAGACATCTATCCGAAAACGTTGCGCTTGCTCTTCACAAGCCCTACGCATATTCAATGCTTTTTGTGCTGTAAGCATTTCTACAGCCTGACAAATTGCGTCAAGATTTAATGAAGATTCCAGTAAAATACCGGTTTCATCAGGAACAATGGTTTCTAATAACCCCCCTTCAGCAACCCCAATCACCGGCTTACCCGCAGCCATAGATTCTAATGGTGACATACCAAAATCTTCATTTTTAGCTAAATACACAGTTGCAATGGCATGACCGACTAAATCAGCTAATTGGGCATCATCTAGCCAACCCGTAAATTGAATATGGGGTGCATTTTTAGCCAGTTTTTTTAATTGCTGCAGTTCGGAGCCGCCTGAAGTAATAATAAGGCGTTTATCTGGCATTTTCAAAAATGCTTGAATAATTAAATCGACTCGCTTCAAAGGATCTAAGCGCCCCATTGATAAATAATAATTATCTTGCCCTCGCCAAATAAAACGCGCCGTATCACAGGGCGGATAAATTACAATTGCTTCTTGATTTAAATAATATTGAATACGTCGGCGCACATTTTCAGAATTAGCTATTAATGTATCCATTTGGGTGATAGCATTTTCATAGCGGGGTTGTAAGTAATTAATAAAGGCTTGTAAAGCCGGGCGCAACCCAAATGGTAATCGCTTTAAGTAAAAATCCCGTTGATCATAAATAAAACGAGGCGGTGTGTGACAATATAAAATATGACACTGGGCGGGATGATGCTGTACCGCTAAGGGTGTATAAAAACCGCTATAAATAACAGTATCATAGTTCTTTAAAAAAGAAGTGCACCGTGCAAAAGTACGTGCTAATTTAAATTGTCGCCACAAGGGAATAGCAGTATAGGCGTGTAAATGATATTGTTTTATTTTTTCCCTTTTTTCAAAAGGGGGTGATGGATTTAAAAATGGATTTAAAAATGGATGCCCTGGGCGAGCAAAACCATAGGCTAAATCAGCGGGTAAATTTTGCGCTAAAATACTTGAAAGCCTACCACCGCCTTCTAATGATTCAAAGTAATCATGTAAAATAATATTTTTAGTTTTTTTAGGCATATAGTTACAACGAAACAAGAGTTTTTAATTTGTGAAATCATTTAACTTACAAAAACGCTTAGGCGATATCCTTGCCCTCCTGGCAGGGGCGGCTTTACCGTTAGCATTTGCACCATTTTCTTTATTTCCCATAGCCATATTATCACCGGCTGGATTATTTTTACTTTGGCAAAACATTTCACCAAAACGAGCTTTTTGGCGAGGTTTACTTTATGGTGTGGGTTTATTTGGCATGGGGGTGTCATGGGTACATATTAGTTTTCACCAATTTGGTGGTTTACCCTTTATTGGAGCCATTTTATTAACAGCTGCCTTTGTTTTAATAATGGCACTTTATCCCGCGTTGCTAGGCGGATTGCTTACCCATTTTTTTCAGAATAACACATTTTCAAAATCATTATTAGTATTACCTGCCGCATGGACATTGATGGAATGGCTACGAGGTTGGTTATTGAGTGGATTTCCATGGTTAAGTCTTGGTTATAGCCAAATTGATTCGCCATTAAATGGATTCGCACCGCTATTAGGGGTGTATGGTGTCAGTTGGTTGACTGTATTAACGGCAGCATTGTTAGTTTATGCTTTTAATCTTTTAATTTCACCTAATTCCTTATTAATGGAAAAACGTGAAAATAATATACCAATAGAAAAACCACGTTTTTTGAAAAACGCATTTTTTGCAACTTGGCGTATATTGCTAATAATCATCGTTATATGGGTTAGTGCTTGGCTATTATCAGGGGTGTCATGGACATTTGCTGTTAATAAGCCCTTGAAAATAGCATTGATACAAGGTAATGTACCACAGGAATTTAAATGGCTATCGGGTTTCCAAATTCCGAGTATGCAGCGCTATTTACAGTTAAGTCAAGCTCACCGCGATGCTGATATTATTATTTGGCCAGAAACTGCCATACCTTTATTCTACAATGATGTACCAAAATATATGCCTGGTTTTTTAGACAATTTAGCGGCAGAGCATATTAAGTATGACACCGATTTTTTAATTGGTGCGCCGGTGATGGAAAAAGATGATCGTTATTTTAATAGTGTAGTGAGTATAGGAAAACAACCAGGATTTTATTATAAACATCATTTAGTTCCCTTTGGTGAATATATTCCTTTTCAATCTATGGTGGGGAATTTATTAAAATTGCTTGATATACCCCTATCAACATTTTCATCGGGGGCTGTACAACAGACTCACCTCAAAAGTCGGGGAGAAATGATAGGGGTTTCAATTTGTTATGAAGATGCGTTTGGTGAATTAATCCGTAATAGTTTGCCTGAAGCATCATTGTTAGTTAATGTTAGCAATGATGCCTGGTTTGGGGATTCAATTGCCCCCCATCAGCATTTAGAAATAGCCCGAATGCGAGCTTTAGAAAGTGGGCGTTATTTACTCCGTGCTACTAATACGGGTATTTCAGCGATGATTGATGCTAAAGGGCAAATCGTGGCACAAGCACCACAATTTGAAATTATAACCTTACGAGTCACAGCCCAACCTTATCAGGGCATGACACCTTATATTCGTTTTGGCAATGGACTCATTGTGAGTTTATTATTGGTATCTATATTATTGGCAGGAATTAGGAAACATCATAAATGACGAATGAAATCAATTTAACAAACAGAAACAAGTTTTATAAACTGGGTATTGCAATACTGTTTTTAATCATGGTGATGTTATACACCTTGATTTATCACCATGATATGCCATTCTTAGCATTTGTCGCCATGGTAGGCGGCTATATGGCACTGAACATTGGTGCAAATGATGTTGCTAACAATGTTGGACCGGCAGTCGGTTCTAAGGCACTCACATTGACAGGTGCTATTATCATAGCTGTCATTTTTGAAGCCAGTGGTGCATTAATTGCCGGGGGTGATGTAGTTAGCACCATTAACAAAGGCATTATTGATCCTAAGTTAATTGCTGATTCCGATGTTTTTATTAGGATCATGTTAGCCGCGCTTTTAGGGGGCGCATTCTGGCTCAATATAGCCACAGCCGTAGGGGCACCGGTTTCGACGACACACTCTATTGTAGGTGGTATTATAGGTGCAGGTATTACATCAAGTAGTTTTAACATTGTGAACTGGGCAATGATGGGAAAAATTGCAGCCAGTTGGGTCATTTCTCCCGTTTTAGGAGGGCTTGTTGCAGCACTATTTCTCTACATCATTCAAGATAGAATTTTTCACCAAGAAGATACGCTTGAATCCGCTAAAAAGATGCTTCCATTTTTAATTTCCATCATGAGTTTTGCTTTTATAACTTATTTAGCACTTAAGGGCTTAAAAAAAATTGTCAAACTGGATATAACAACCGCCTTATTTATAGGTGCCATATCTGGCATGGTGACTTATCTGGTTGTCAAACCACTTATTCTTAAAGCCTCACAACAGCTATCCAATGAAAAAACGGATATTAACCAACTTTTCACCATACCCCTGATTTTTGCGGCGGCACTTTTATGCTTTGCACACGGTGCCAATGATGTCGCCAATGCGATTGGTCCCGTTTCAGCCATTTATGATACCATGCAAAGTGGCGAAATGGCTCAAAAAGCGACTATTCCAATTTGGATAATGGTGATTGGCGCGTTAGGCATTGCATTTGGGTTAGCCATTTATGGACCTAAACTTATTAAAACAGTAGGCAGTGAAATTACAGATCTTGATCAAACAAGAGCCTGGTCAATTGCTATGTCTTCAGCCGTTGTGGTAATTGTTGCCTCAACGTTAGGACTCCCGGTGAGTTCTACACACATTGCCATTGGTGGTGTTTTTGGTGTGGGTTATTTACGCTATTATCTTTATTATAAGTATAAAGATGAAATTGAAGGGGTGAAAGCACATCATATCAGCTCCATCAATAAAAAACTCACAAAGTGGAATAACAAGTTGGCTGGTTTAGAAGATGAAAATGAAAGAACGCAACTTTTAAATCGGATAGCAACAAAAGAACTAAAATTAAAGAGGGTGAAAACCAGTGACGAAATAAATTTTTCCAAGAAGGAAATAAAAAAACTGTCTAAAATTAACAGAAAGCAGTATATCAGAGGAAAAGTGATCGTCAAGATTATAACTGCCTGGCTAGTCACAGTGCCCATGTCAGCACTCATTGGAGGTATTTTGTATTATGGTATTAGCCTAGTGTGGTAAAGCAGAAATTCCCAGATTACCCCCCTTCTGCTCACAATATGATAAACCAAGTTTCTTGAAGAAACTTGGTTTCTAAGTGTGGTAAATCTAAAAAAACGGATAACGGATAACTGATGAACACAACTCAAGATGCACCTAATCCCCAACTCATTGCTTTAAGCACTTTATTACAACTTGAAAAAGAGGCACGTCTCGCAGATTCCCATACGACCCTTGGTTTTATCGCTGTCAATGAAACTCACCGCCTGTTTCCTTATGCTCAAGCCGTATTATGTACTATAACACCCTCAGGGCGTATCAAAATTATCTCTGTTTCTGGTGTGGCAACTGTCGATGCTCATGCGCCATTTATTCGTTGGCTCCGTCAACTTATCCAACACCATATCAAAGAGATTGAAATCGCTCAACAAATTCATCCACTGCAACCAGAAAAATTGCCATCCTCAGTACAATCAGGTTGGCAAACCTGGTCATCTGAGCAAGTATTGTGGTGTCCTTTTATTCATGCACCAAGTGGTTATATAGAAGCAGGCTTATTATTATTCCGCAAAAATCATTGGCGTGAAGCTGAAATAACACTTTTAGGGTATTTGACAGATGCTTATGCCCATGCTTGGAGTGCCTTACGGGGTGGACATATTCACAAACCCGTCAAACCATTACGTCGTTGGTTTTTTAGAATCTTAGTATTGGTGGGATTGGCAGCAAGTACATTGTTATCTATACATGAATCGGTATTGGCACCGGCAGAAATCGTCGCACAATCACCCCTCATTGTAACAGCCCCGATGGAAGGCACGATTAAACAATTTTACGTGCAACCTAATCAAAATGTTGAAGTAGGACAAAAACTGTTCACTTTAGATGATACCGTGCAAAAAAATCGTTATACTATCGCCCAAAAAACGTTAGCTGTGGCTCGTGCCGATTTATTACGAGCAGAACAAAAAGCGTTTCTGGACCCCAGCAGTCGAGGAGAAGTGGCTTTATTACGGGCTAAAGTCGAAGAACGTGAAGCAGAACTGGAATATGTAGCAGAAATTTTGAAGCGTCTTTCGGTACGGGCAGAACAATCTGGTATAACAGTATTTACAGATGTCAACGATTGGTTAGGTAAACCGGTGAACGTTGGCGAAAAGGTCATGTTTTTAGCTAATCCGAAATTGACAGAAATTCAACTGTGGGTGCCGGTAACCGATGCGATTAATCTGGCACAGAATGCACCCGTTCAATTATTTCTAAATACGGATCCCACTAGCCCCTTATCGGCGCACCTTTACCAAGCCAGTTATGAAGCAGAATTGACTCCCGATAATTGGTTAGCATTTCGCGCAAAAGCTCAATTTACGAGCCAAGATTCATTGCCCAGAATTGGACTTAAAGGTACCAGTAAAATTTATGGACAAAAAGTGAATTTGTATTACTATTTATTGCGCCGCCCTTGGGCGGTTTTGCGACAATCATTGGGGCTATAGCTTTATTTTCATAGACCTGACAGGTTTTAGAAACCTGTCAGGTCTTTAGAACAAAATATTTATCTGAAAGCTATAATTCAATACTAAAACTTTTTAGAGCAATTCCCAACAAACGCTTATCTTTTGTTCCTAAATATTCTAATGGGCTTGTTGGCTCTGGAACAATAAGCGTGATAATATTTGAAGAAACCTGATTTTCAAAATGTAAGCGAACCAAATATGGCTGATCATTAACAGGTTTAAATTCCTGAATTGAATTTCCAACAATCACTTTAAATGATTGATTAATATTAGGTCCGAATACTGAAGCAATCTCTAAAATCAGCTCGAAACTTTTTGGCAAAGTGCGTATAAAATTAATATGGACTGAGTCTGAATTAGTCCACTTTGCCCATCCTTCATTGTATGACATTCCCTCTATAGATTTTATGCCGGGAGGCATTGAGTCACTCAGTAAATCAAAAAATATGATATCCGACTCTGCATTTAGAGCTTGTATATAACGAGACGGATTGAAAAATTCATTACGTGGCAGATTGGACCATATTGTTGGGTCGAAAGGTTGCCAAACAGGCATCGCAGGATTGGTAATAATGCTTCCAACTTTGCCCTCTTTGGAAAGCAGATAACTCATAGTTGGAGCCGTCCAAGACCATTGAAAAAAGCTAAGATTCAAACGTTCTGCTGAAGATAATTGCTTTGTTGCTTTTTCCCATACTAATAGCCCCTGTTTTGAGTCGAGCATCACTTTGAAACTTGCGAGATAATTATTCCACAATCCGATTCCAATAACATGCCATGACAATACACCAACAGCAAGTATACTAATTAATAGCTTCAAGAATGTTTGTTTCAGTAAAATTGGATTGAACAAACCATAGACAAACATAAAGCTTATTAAAGCCAATGGAAACGAAATTAAAGCACCATTATTTCTCGCATTAAACTGGGTAGATGCCACAAATCCATTTATGCCATCAACGGTAGCCCCCACGCCAACTGCAACACACACTACCGCAAATATTAGCAATACAAATTCTAGTTTTCTTTCATGGTTGCCCGTAAACCTCTTTTTCGCTCCAAGCCATACCGTTACGATAATAAAAAAAAGAATACCTAAGGCAGCTGGTAAGTTTAGTCCATTAGAAGATGCCAACCAAGTAAAATTAAAGAAATTTGTGAAATAACTATCTCTATTACCAATATCTCTTGGAAACACCACAAAATATAATTGAACAATGATAATGACGACAAATAAGATAATAAGAATAAATAAAATCTTCCTGACAAGCTCATCCCTCTCTTTTGTTAATCGCCAATAACTAGCAACAGCCATAAGCATACCCAAAAATAACCAAACTTGATGCAGCAATAAAGCAGGAATGCATAAAAACAAAAAAGGAATTGCGTTACGATCATCAAACTTTTGAAATAATACAAAATTAAACAACACCCAAAAATAAGCCGTTGCGGTTGCTCCCTCGGCAATCGAAGCAAAACCAGATGCTTGTGCACCAAAGAAATAATAAATCAGCGGAAAAATAAAATAGCTTTTCTTCTCTTTTGGTAAAACTAAATAACTGAATATCGTCAACACTAACGGAAATAACTCAAGCGTCAAAGAGAAAATAAATGAAAGAATCGAAATATCTTTTATGCCTATCATCAGTGCTAAAAAAGTAGGCAACTGATGTAAAAAGATTGCTACTCGCCGACTGAGTTCATAAATGAAAAAATCTCCATTATTCACCATAACAAATAAATGGTACGCACCATCAGCATAATACCCACGAAAACTAAAAGCGGCATAAAATGCAACAAGTATAGCACACACACACAAAATCAATATATATGATGTTTCATATACATCGGATTTTAATTTCTTTAGTTTAAACATCCCAATTCCTCATGCAAACAGAAATCATAATATAAATCATATCTTGTAGGGGCAATCCTTTATGGTTGCCCTATATTTCACTAAACGAAAAACGCTATAATTAAAAATAATCATTATACTACATAATAATGACGAATAGCTTAAGCAAATATAACAGTTTGATGATAAGCTTTAAGCTCACTCCAAGCACCTCGCATCCATAAAGAATTTCCCCTACAATATTCTAATGTAAAAGCAATCGCTACGCAAAAGTTCTGAGTCGTCAAAAATAATTTTATTTTTTAATGAAAAAAAGGAAAAAAATGAAATCACCACTTTTACTCACAATTACTTTATTAACCATTAGCTTACCCATCAACGCTGAAATCACTCTCGACGGCACCCTTGGACATAGCAGCACCTTACCTGGTCCCGACTATCTCATCGATGCAGATTTAGGGCAACAACACGGTGGCAATCTTTTCCATAGCTTTCAAGATTTTAACTTGCGAAGCTTTGAAAGTGCCACTTTTTCCGGACCAAGTCACATTCAAAATGTAATTAGTCGCGTTACCGGCGGAAATCCCTCACAGATTGACGGGTTAATCCGTTCAACCATTCCCAATGCCGATATGTATTTCCTCAATCCGTATGGCATTATGTTTGGGGAAAATGCTCAATTGGATGTACAAGGTGGGTTTCATGCCAGTACCGCAGATTATTTGCGCTTAGGAGAGGGTGGACAGTTTGATGCCCGTTATCCAAATGACAGTTTATTGACGATTGCACCGGTTGAAGCGTTTGGTTTTTTAACAGACACACCTGCTCCTATCAAAATTGAAAATAGTAAACTTTATGTTCCTAACAATCAAACGTTGTCATTAATTGGGGGTGAATTAGTTATGAATGGCGATTTATCATCAAATAACGAGTTAGAAACATTTCATCCTGAATATCCATTGAAACTTTTTGCAGAATTTGGGCGAATAAATTTAGCGAGTATTGATTCTTCTGGTGAAGTGATTCCTAATGAAACGGGACTCGTTATAAATGCAAAAGGGGGTAAAATAACAACTCATAATGCTTGGATTGGAGTCAGTGGCAACGGCGCAGGTAATATTTTTATTCGTGGTGGAGATTTCAAATTGCTCAATAGTGAACTTGAAGGTGATTCACTAGATGAAGATAGCGGAATAATAGATGTTCAAGTAGATAACTTGATATTACAGGGTTCTGAAATTTCTACCGATACGCATGGTATTGGACAGGGAGGCAAAATTTTGCTTAAAGTGGCTAATAATTTTGTTGCTTCAGGAGTGTCTGCAACGGGTTATCCTAGCTTTGTTTTTTCTGGTACAGAAGGATTACTTGATAATGCAGGTGATGCTGGGCAAATTGAAATAGAAGCTCGCCAAATAAAACTATTAGAAGGTGCTAGAATTGGTAGTTTAACTATTGGGGCGGGGAAAGGAGGTTATATAAATATCAAGGCATTTGATAACTTAACTATTTCAGGGAAACCAGAAGTCAATTTTGGTTATAACCAGATTGATAGTTCCACTTCTAATGATCTTAATTTTGGAATTAGTGGTTTATTTGCTAATTCAAAAAGCAAAGAACATAATGCCGGTCATGCTGGTGAAATCTCAATACAAACAAAAACGTTGAATTTGACAGAGCATAGTGTCATTACCAGTTCTACAGTCAATTCAGGTGGTGGTCATATTGAAATTACAGCATCAAATCTAATTTATTTACAAAATGCTAGAATGACAACGGCTGTAAAAAGTGGTACTGGTAGTGGTGGGGATATTACCGTTGGAACGCCTTCGTTTATCGTTTTGAATAATGGTAGGTTTATTGCTCGTGCAGATGCAGGACATGGTGGAAATATTCATATTCAATCTGATCAATTTATTAAATCTTCAGACAGTGTAATCAATGCCTCTTCAAGATTGGGATTAGATGGTGAAGTCAAGATTGATTCTCCCGTTATGGATATGAATGGATTTTTAGTGGTTTTACCGGGTGGGCTTTTAGATGCCAGTCATTTAATGAAAACGCCCTGCAATCAACGCGATGTTGAAAATTTGAGTCATTTTTTCGTCAAGCCAAGTGAAGGTGCTCGTAATTCACCAGAAGATTTATTACCAGGGGGAGCATTGCTGGGGAATTGAGCGATCCTGTCAGGTATTCAATTTTTGCCAGGTTTTTATTAGAACGAAACTGCATTAGAAAAACTCAAATGAAATATTTACTAACCATACCTTTATTAATCTTCAC
>QNES01000108.1 GCA_003645255.1 Gammaproteobacteria bacterium | reverse complement strand
CCGTTTTACGAGCTGCGACGCTGGCGCGTCGTCACTGCATTCCCACGCCGGCGCGTGGGAACGAGAAAGCACCCAGGATATAATCATGAATGCACTCAAAAATCAAAGCCTTATCGTTTTTATATTATTAATCATTGGATTGGTAATAATAATGCTAGGTGCTATTGAACTACTAACCTTTTTGAATACAAAGCCCGAAGCACCAGCGGCTACCAAAACACCCACTACCCAGACTCAAATAAATACCGTTTCATTTCCCCGCCAAATACGCGATGCCATTGGTAATAGCTTAACTATTCCAGCTCCTCCACAACGTATTGTTTCGCAAACGCTAGGCAGTGACGAAATTTTATTAACCTTAGCCCCCCCTTCTCGCCTAGTGGCAATAAGTACATTATCACGAAATGCGAATTATAGTAATGTTGTTGAAAAAGCGCAAACTATTAAAGGGCAAGTCAGTGACAATGTCGAACACATTTTAAGCTTTAATCCCGATCTTATTTTCGTTGCCAGCTATAGCCGTGCGGAAACGGTTGAATTATTACAAGCACTGGGTGCGCCTGTATTTCGTCTGCATCGGTTTCAAAGCATTGCTGATATTAATAACAATATTCAAACCATTGGTTATGCCATCGGTGAAGAAGAACGCGCTGCTGCCCTGATTGCCCAAATGGAACAAGATATCAAAATGATTCGTGCCAACATACCTCATGGGCTACCACCGCGAATTATATCATACACTTCAGACAACTACACGGCGGGCAGTCACACCACCTTCGACGATATGGTTCACATTGTGGGCGCGATTAATCTGGCAACCGAGCAGGGCATTGAACAGCATGTCAAGATTAACAGTGAACAAATTTTAGCTTGGCAACCCGATTTTATCATTACTCATGCCGCTCCAGGTGAATTTGCAAAGGTTCGGGTAAAGATATTACAAATGCCAGCCATTGCAGCCAGTGATGCGGGTAAAAAAGGGCAGATTATTGTCATTGACAATCGGCATTTTATGTCAGTGTCACACTATATTATTTATGGAATTAAGGCATTATTTGAGGGTTTGTACCTGGTTAATGACTAAAAAATCAGATACTTTTGATAATAAAAATCTAAAATAGAAATATAGCCAGGTAGATCGGGTTAGATTTTTTTGCGATGCAAAAAAACGTAACCCGACATTTATCTGATAACTGATAACTGTTCTTTCAGGGCTTGTTGAGCGAGTTCCATTTGAATTTTCATCTCTGCCAATTGTTCATTCGCTTCATCAAAATGCCCCTCATGTCGAAACTCTTCTAACTGTCTACACAAAGTGACAACATGTCGTACCCCTAAAATAGCACTCGCGCCTTTAAGCTTGTGGGCTGCGGAAAATAAAACCTCGCCATCTTGTGAAAGAATGCCTTCCTGTAATGCCTTTAAATAAGAAGGTAATTCCTGCAAGTATAATTTTATGAGCCACTTAACTTTACTGTGGTTGATATTTTGGCGCATTTCTTCTAGGGCTTTCAAATCTAAGGGCGCATCTTTCTCAGTATCTTTGAAACTGGCTAAATTTTGAACCTCTAAACTTTTAGGCTGAACAGGTTCTAAATTTTTCGTATTCCCATTTTCCATCCAAGTATTTAATATGTGTTCTAACTGACTGAAAACTATGGGTTTGGTTAACACATCATCCATGCCGGCAGCTATACAACGCTCGTGTGTCAATTGCGTAATATCGGCAGTAAAAGCAATAATGGGAACCGAATGTTTACCTTGCTGTTTTTCAAACTCACGTATTTTAAGACTGGCATCATAACCACTCATTTCAGGCATATTACAATCCATGAAAATAATATCAAAAACTTGTTGCTTTGTCGCTTCAAATGCTTCTAAACCATTACCAACAACCTGAACGTGACAATGCAATTGTGTCAATGTCGTTTGAGCCACTTCTTGATTAATAATATTATCCTCTGCCAACAATACCTGCCACTGTATTGTGATTGTATCATCCTCATCCTCATAAAACTCTTTTTCAAATTGATTAGGTTGATCCTCAAGAACACCGAGCAAACATTCCAATAATCCAGCCCGAAATATAGGCTTGTTTAAATAACCCGCTATCAAAATATTCGTTTCTAAAGTTTGTTGCAACGTTGTCATTATGATCACTTTCAACGTTGCTAAGTTAGGATCAGCCTTAATTTTCCGCAATAAATTGAGGCTATCTTCTGAGCCTGGTACTTCTGCATCAATCAGTTCCGCATCAATTAAGACAAATTGATAAGGCTGACTAGAAATAGCTGCATCACGGAGCAATGTCAAGCATGAGTAACTGAAACTCACCGCCTCTACCGCCATCTGCCAAGCACGAGTTTCATTGAGTAAGATTTTTCGATGGCTCACATTATTATCAACAATAAGTAATTTAAGTCCAAATAAAGCATTCGGCTTTTCCCCGCCAACATGATTGGATAATAAGGAGGTTGTTTTTTTAACTTTTTTAAATGGAATATTAAACCAGAAAGTACTCCCATATCCATAAATGCTTTTTAAATCAATCTCTCCCCCCATTTTTTGGACCAATTGACGAGAAATATATAAACCTAGCCCGGTGCCTTGATACTGCATTTTAGAATCATCACTCTGAAAATACAATTGAAACAATTGCTTACGAGCATCTGGTTTAATACCAATGCCAGTATCAACCACTTCAAAATATAAAAGCACCTCATCTGAAGTTTCGTTAATCACTGACAGGCGTAATAACACTTCACCTTGATTAGTAAACTTAATCGCATTACCAAATAAATTATTGATAACTTGCCGCAAACGATTAGGATCACCCAATAACTTTTCAGGCATGATAGGTGGCAATTGACATAATATTTCCAATCCTTTACCTTGAGCAGAAACCGCAAATAAACTCACCATTTCCTCAACGACGGCGCGAGGATCAAATTCAATCATATTAAGACTCAACCCTTTGCCCGCTTCAATTCTCGAAAAATCTAAAATATCATTAATCACCGTCAGTAATGCCTGACTCGCATTTTCTACCATCTGAACATAATGTTCTTGTTGGTGCGTCAACTTCGTTTTATGTAACAATTCAGCCATACCCAGAACGCCATTCATCGGTGTGCGAATTTCATGGCTCATAGCCGCTAAAAATAGGCTTTTAAAACGATTAGCAGATTCTGCCGCCTCTTTATTTCGTTGTAATTCAATCTCAGTTCGTTTACGAGCGGTCATATCATGCAAACAAACCAGAATGCGCGACTCACCTTCCCATTTAATAGGAGATAATTGCAATTCACCGATATGAGGCTCGCCTTTTAAATCCTTAAATTTAAACTCAGTTTTACTTTCTAAACTTTTAAAAGAAAGACAAAAGCTTTTCCCAACCAATCCACCCCTTGGTGCCTGGTAAAGTTTCTCTGCCGAAGGGTTAACAAAACGAATCATACCCTCTTCATCACAAACAAACACTGCTTCATAACTATTATCAATAATAGAACGAAAATTCACCTCACTTTGTCGTAACGATTCCTCAGACTGTTTGTGTGCCAAAGTACCCCGAATGCTATCACCTATTATATTCAATACCGAAATCTCATAAGATGACCACCATTGATATTCGCGATGACAATCATCTAAGCCGATGAATCCCCAAAACTGCCCTTTAAAATGAATCGGTATAATTAAAATAGAAAGCACCTGATATGAGGCTAAAAAAGAACGACAGGGTTCAGGAAAATCTTTAATCAACCCGGTAATCGGCTCGTCTTTTTCAAGCGTGTCATACCAACCTGGTTGGTAATAAGCATAAGAGATGTTATTTAACTTATGGGAAGTCTGGTAAGGTTTATATTTTTCATTAACCCAGAAAAAACGTTCCTTAATAACAATCTCACCCGTCGCTGCTAGCACATCATTTTCAAAAATATAAGCCCGATCCACACCCATAAGACGGGCTAAAGTTTTCAAAGCAATGTTAATAGCCTTATCATAATTAGATATGGTTAACAAAGTATGCGTGATTTGAGCGACACCTTGACAAATATATTGTTGTTCCTGCAAGCTTTCATCAATACGCTTACTTTCAGTAATATCCGTATTCGTTCCCACCATGCGATAGGCACAACCTTGTTTATCATGTACCACGCTACCGCGCACATTCATCCAACGAATTGAGCCATCCTTTTTTAATAGACGGTATTCTTCATCAAATTGAGAAATAGGTTGTCGCAAATAATCCAAGAAAGCCTTGCGTAAGCGTTTGACATCTTTGGAGTGAATAACAGACATCCAAGCTTTTAATGGATTAGACAGTTCTGTATCGGTTAAACCGAGCAAAACTTTTAGATGAGGACCTAAATACATATCTTTGGTTTTAAGATTCCAATCCCACACCCCGGTTTTGCCGGCACGAACGGCTAACAGATAGCGTTCTTGACCCAGTTTTATCGCCTCTTCAGCTTCTCTACGTTCCGTGATATCGTAGGCAATTTCTAAACGAACCATTCGTCCATCAACCCAACGAATAGCTCGATCATGTACCTCATACCACCTGTTAGTCAAATGACTATGACATTCCCACTTATGTAAACCACTAGGAACCCCCTCTTCGTTAAGAACTTTATGTTTGCTACAAAAAGGACAAGGATGATTTTGTTTAAGAAAAGTCTGCCAGCAGATTTTTCCAACCAGATTACCAAACATGGTTCGACCATACTGATTTTCATAGAGAATTTCATAAGTTTCAACATCAGCAACATACACGAGCGCATCCAGACTATCAAGTATCAATAATAAATGTTGGTGAATCGCTGGCTCGACTGGTAGTGATGATGATAAATTATTTTCCACAGTTATCTTCTCCAGGGTATAAGAGAAATCCGATTCCAAAAATCGGATTTCTTACTATGTTTTAAAACCTATCCTGTCTGCTTATTAAAGTACCCACTCCTTCATCCGTCAAAATTTCCAATAACACTGCATGTTCAACACGCCCATCAATAATATGGGCAGTCTGCACACCCCCTTGCACTGCCTCTAAGGCACAATGTATTTTAGGCAACATACCCCCTTTAATTGTACCTTCCTCAATAAGGGCTTTTACTCGTGTCGCATTCAAACCGGTTAACAATTCTCCTGATTGACTTAAAACGCCAGCAGTGTTAGTCAATAGCATCAACTTTTCAGCTTTCAAAACCTGTGCTATTTTACCCGCCACTAAATCCGCATTAATATTATAAGATTGCCCATCATCACCAACCCCAATGGGCGCAATCACCGGAATAAAATCACCCTGAATCAGCAAATCAATTACGGAAGTATTCAAACTAACCACTTCGCCCACATGCCCTATATCAATAATTTCTGGTGCATTCATTTCCGGATTATCACGGGTAAAAGTCAATTGACGAGCACGAATTAAATCGGCATCTTTACCTGTTAGCCCCACTGCTGCACCGCCTTGACGATTAATTAGGGTGACAATCTCTTTATTCACCAAACCACCAAGCACCATTTGTACGACATCCATTGTATCACTATCCGTCACGCGCATTCCTTGAAAAAATTCAGTTTCCTTACCCAAACGCTTTAATAAATGCCCGATTTGTGGACCGCCTCCATGCACCACAATAGGATTCATACCCACTCGCTTCATCAAAATCACATCACGGGCAAAGCTATTTTTGAGTGTTTCATCGATCATCGCATTGCCACCATATTTGATGACAAACGTTTTACCAACATAACGGTTAATATAAGGTAATGCCTCAATTAAAACATGGGCAATATTTTTTGCAGAAGAAATAGTTAGGCTCATAATAATTATTGAGAATTAAGAATGGAGAATTGGGAATTGATATTGTAGGGGCAATCCCTTGTGGTTGCCCTTTTCGGAATTCATTGCGGGTGCAGAACACCTATAGAAATCCGATTTTTGGAAAAATCGGATTTCTCAATGGCTTGAAGATTTTCGCACGAAGGCACTAGTTTGCAAACGGATACCAGCATAAATTCATCATTGAATCCGTTCATGTTCCAGACGAATCATTTCCTTAAATGAGTTACTGAGCAGGTTCCAGTCCGCAATATCGACACGAATGGGAAGATCAGATTCACTAAATGCCTCTTTTATCTTCCCATAAAGTGAAACATCCAAAGGGCTATCGCTTATTAATACGATATCCAAATCGGAAAAAGGCTTCAGCCCTCGCCTATGTACCCGAGAACCAAAAGCCCAAACTTCATAATTAGGTACCCAACGTTGTAGGATATGATGTACTCTATCTAAATGTTGTGCTTCCAAAAAGATCATGAATTTCTTTGTTTTAAATTTTGCAACAATGCCTTGACATCTTGAATAAAAATCAATGCCGTTTTATAGACTATGGCAGCTTTGTTTTCATCATAAGCGTGAGAAGTGATATTGCGTTGTCTTCGATATTCAAACCAAGCTTCAGGGTTATTTATCAAACTACGTTCAGCCGCTTCTCGTATCATCTCTTTAAAACCCATTGCATCAATACTGGCTGGCGTTTGTGAATCTATTTCCAGTTGGCGTTTGAGCATTTTCCAAGATAATTCATAAGTGTACTCAAAACGCTGGATGACACTGTCTCGTACTTCTTCATCATCAGGTACGCCTTGCGAACGTTTAATAGCCCGTTCCAAACTTTTTAAAGCTTTTTCTAAAGAAGTGAGATCAAGCATATTAATATTAAGTGCAAACTGACTTAAAAAGTCATTTTATAGAGGAATTAAACGAAGTAAGTTACAAACTAGCTTCAATGATAAAAAGTATATCATGTTTGGTTGGTGAAGTATTCTTTGGCTTCTGTTTGATGTAGAATAATATTAGGGTAAAGAAATCCGATTTTTTCCAAAAATCGGATTTCTAAGCTCAAAAATGAATAGTGGGATAGGTTCATCTAAAAATCAACCATTAGCAGTATAATTGCAATGACAACGTTTCAAATAAATATCAGCGACGCTATCAAGTGAATTTTTCTTTAAACATTTTTCAAAGCATTGTGCCGCCTGACTATAATCATTTTGTTCATAGCATGATAAAGCTTGAGTAAAGATTTCTTTAGTCGCTAATTTACCCGCTTTATTTTCCGGTAAATCCGCATCAAAAACTTCATAAACTGTCACCAATTGCGATTTCCCTTTCACTTTGACTTTATCAATCATACGAATCGCATAATCTGCTGGATTTTGCAAACGTGAATAAGTTTGATGACTAATAAGTAATGACACATCATAATTTTTAGTCAAGCCCTCAATACGGGAAGCCAAATTAACCGCATCACTAATTACCGTACCATCCATGCGTTGGTGTCCCCCCACAGTACCTAGCATTAAAGAACCTGTATTGATACCAATGCCAATACGAATCGGCACATAATTCCTTTCAAGACGGTGTTCATTATACCCTACCAATTGCTCAAGCATTTCAATCCCAGCTTTCAGCGCCTCATCTGCGCTACCACTAAACAAAGCCATAACCGCATCACCAATGTATTTATCAATAAAACCATCATGCTCAATAATCACCGGTTCCATACAACTCAAATAGCTATTGATAAACCTAAAATTATCTTCGGGAGTCATATTTTCCGAAAGGGTAGTAAATGAACGTATATCAGAAAATAAAATCGACATATCCTTCTCAACTTGATCACCCAACTGTACTTCCATGATACTTTCTTTATTCAAAAACTGGAGAAATTGACGCGGAACAAAACGACTATAAGCCATATTCAATTTAGACAATTGTAGATGTATTTTAATCCTCGCTATCAATTCATGTTTTGAAATCGGCTTAGTCAGATAATCATTCGCACCCGATTCTAATCCTTCTACTAAATCAGACACTTGATTTTTAGCCGTTAACATCAAAACAGGCAACTCATTAAGTGGAAACTGTTCACGGATTTTACGACAAACTTCATAACCGGTCATTTTAGGCATCATGACATCCAGCAAAACAAGGTCCGGTTTATAACCTTTCTCTATTTCCGCTAATGCATCTATTCCATTAGTCGCGCGGGAAATAGCATAATTTTGCAGCGTCAAATGATTAATCAATACCTGAAGATTGACCAATTCATCATCAACCACCAAAATTTTGAAAGCACCCTGATTTAAATGTTCTAGTGATACATCGCGACTCACTTCTGCTGACAAATTTTCAATCATTAAAGAATCACGACTGAGTGATGATTGATCTAACGAATTATTTTTTTGATCAGCAATCGGCAAAGTAAAGGTAAAGCGTGAACCAACACCAGGTTCTGAAGCCACCGAAATTTCGCCCCCATGCAATTCCACCAACTTTTTAGTGACGGCTAAACCTAAACCAGTGCCACCGTACAATCGTGCTGTAGAACCATCTGCTTGTTCAAAAGACTCAAAGATAGTTTCCAATTTATCCTCTGGAATACCGATGCCGGTGTCAAAAACGCTTGCTGCAATAAAATCCTCCTGAATTTCAGCAGAAATTTCTACGCGACCCCCATCTGTAAATTTAATAGCATTACTGATCAAATTATGCAAAATTTGTTGTAAACGATTTTCATCAGCGTAAGCCGATGGCAAATCTGAAGAAATGGTATTAACAAATTTTAAATCTTTCTTGCCAAGTAATGGCTTACTCAGTGTAAACACGACTTCAGTAATTTCTCGCATTCCCACTGATTTCAGTTGTAATTCAATATTTTTATGTCTCAGTTTAGAGAAATCAAGAATATTATTAACCAAATTAGCTAAACGTCGTCCACTGACAACAATCATCATTAAATTTGCACGAGTTTTTTCCGGTAAGGTACCAGTTGCCCCATCAATTAGAGAATCCGCAATACCAATAATACCATTAAGGGGAGTACGCAATTCATGGGAAGTATTAGCCAGAAATTCATTTTTTAGCTTATCTAGGTGCTGTAATTCGGTATTTTGCTCTTCAAGAGCCTCAAAAGAAGCCTTCAACTGTTTTGCCATACTATTAAATGAGTAAGCCAGTTCTCCTAATTCATCAGAACGCTCAACAGGTAAAGTTTGGTCCCATTTACCACCTGATAATTTTTTAGCAACCTCGTTCAGACGCAAGATAGGTTGAACAATCCATTTAGAAGTTAAGACACCAATTAGCGTAGCTAACACTAAGGCTATCAGCGTTAAAAGCAAAGTATTATAAGTATTGGCTTGAATTCTTTCCAAAAAATCCGCTTCGGGTACGACAACCACAATGAGCCAATCCAAATCGAATTGATTATGAAAAGGAGAGACATGAACGAGTTGCCGTTGTCCAAGATGTGAGAAATAATTCTGTTCGCTGCGATGAATTTGAGCAAAGTTACCATAATGACGATTTAAATACCTAGCGGTGGCTTGAATCAATTTTTCTTGGACATCAAAGGCTTTAAGGCGTTGCTTGTTTTCATCAAACGAAGGATAAGTAAATGACCCCCCTACTAATAGTCCAGAGCGTTCTACAATAAATGTTTTTCCAGATTGACCGATTTTTAAACTCCGCAAAAAGTCACTGATTCTTGTTAGAGTAAAATCCGATCCTAAAACGCCCTGTAAACGCCCTTTTTCATCTTTGAAGGGATAAACAAAACTCATACCGAGTTGTTCTGTACCTTTAGAACCAATAAATTGGTAAATATCAGTCCATACGGGTTTACCAGCCTTGACTGCTGTTTGATACCAAGGGCGGATTCGCGGATCGTATTTAGTTGGATTGAAAAGATCGGTTGCCTTGCCTTGTTTATCTAAACGATAATCTTGCATAAAACCACCTGTCTTACTATCTTTAAGATTATAGGCTAAACCTCCATCATCTAATCTTTGCAACGCAATATATTCACCCCGCTCATTACCACAATAAATATAACTAAGTTCATCAAATACTTGGCTCTGTTTAAAAAGATAAGGCAACCAACTTCGCAAATTCGTTAAATCTAATTGATCATTATAAATCGCATTAGCATTAATATTGACTACAAGAGAGGGAATATCTAAATAAGTATTAATATATTGTTCAATGCGTGCTGTGATTTCACTATGTAACTGATTCGCAAGATCATTTATCGCTTCTTGTCCATTACGAAATGAAAGATAACCGGTGATTCCGACCGCCAAAAGAATTTGGATTATAAAAGGTACGATCATGATCACTCGGATATGAGTCACTCGGCTAGAAATTTTGGAAGCTAGGCGGTTGATAGCTTTAATTAACATAATAATGATTAATCATTTAAACGGGCTGCACGACGTTTCCGCAATTCCACCAGGGTTAATACGGGTCCAGAAATAGCATACACCAAAAAACCTAAAAATAAAATGGGAGGGGGATCAATTGATACCAGTACAAATAGCATCACCATAATTAGCACCGTAAAAAATGGCACCTGTCCTTTCAAGTCGAAATTTTTAAAACTATGGTAGCGAAAGGTGCTAACCATTAAAAAACCCATCAATACTGTGATAATCCAGGCAGGTAAAGCTAAAACGGAACCTTCTATTTTATAATCTGTACACAACCAAACAAAGCTCGCCATAACCGCAGCCGCAGATGGACTCGCGAGTCCCTGAAAATAGGCTTTATCCACTTTGCCTACTTGAGTATTAAAACGTGCTAAACGGAGTGCCGTTGCAGCAGTATAGATAAAAGCCGCTAACCAGCCAAGCTTGCCTAATAAATTAGATAAATCCGCTAAAGAGGATAACGACCATTCATATACAAGCAAGGAGGGGGCAAGCCCAAAACAGACCAAATCAGAAAGGCTATCATATTCTGCCCCAAAAGCACTTTGAGTATTCGTTAGGCGAGCCACGCGCCCATCAAGACCATCAAGAATCATACCCACAAAGATGGCGATGGCAGCGGCTTCAAAACGTCCATTAATGGCTGCCACTATGGCATAAAAACCTGAAAAAAGGGCAGCGGTGGTAAATAAGTTAGGTAATAGATAAATACCTCTACGCCGTTTGGGTTTTTCCGCTTGTTCTATTTCATTAGTCATTTTATTAATTGGGAATGGGGAATGGGGAATGGGAAACGGGGAATGGGGAACGGGGCAAGTTTCACAATGATCTCGCTTCGCTCGGAACGAGGTTTCACAATTAATAAGTTTCTTAATTCAATTCCCATTCCCCATTTCCCATTTTAATTTTTAGTTTTATCCACTAATTTATTGGCTTTAATCCAAGGCATCATATCACGCAATTTAGTACCAACTTGTTCCAGTTGATGCTCACGCGCGAGGCGACGTTTCGCCTTAAATGTCGCTTTACCCGTCATATTTTCCATAATAAACTCACGGGCAAATTCACCCGTTTGAATTTCCTGGAGAATTTTACGCATTTCAGCCTTGGTTTCCTCAGTAATAATGCGTGGACCACGGGTCAAATCACCATATTCTGCGGTGTTGGAAATGGAATAACGCATATTAGCAATACCGCCCTCATACATGAGATCAACAATCAGTTTGAGTTCGTGCAAACATTCAAAATACGCCATCTCTGGCGCATAACCCCCCTCTACCAGTGTTTCAAATCCTGCCTGTGCCAAAGCGGTTAAACCACCACACAGTACCGCTTGTTCACCAAACAAATCCGTTTCAGTTTCTTCACGGAATGTCGTTTCAATCACACCCGCACGTCCACCACCATTCGCCGAAGCATAAGATAGCGCAATCTCTCTAGCCTGTCCCGAACCATCCTGAAATACCGCAATCAAACAAGGCACACCCGCCCCCTGGCTATAAGTAGAACGCACCAAATGCCCAGGACCTTTAGGCGCAATCATAATCACATCCAAATTTTGACTCGGCTCAATCTGCTCAAAATGAATATTAAAACCATGAGCAAAAGCAAGTGCTGAACCACTTTTGATATGAGGCGCAATCTCTTCCCTGTAAATTTGCGCCTGATGTTCATCCGGTGCTAACATCATCACCACATCCGCCCAAGCAACCGCTTCTTTCACAGGCATACTTTGTAAACCCGCGCTCTTCACCTTCTGTTCAGACGCAGAACCACTACGCAATCCAACAACTACTTCCACACCAGAATCATGCAAATTATTAGCATGGGCATGTCCCTGCGAACCATAACCAATAATAGCAACCTTTTTGCTTTGAATAATGGATAAATCAGCGTCTTTATCGTAATAAACGTTCATTTAAAATTCCTATTTGTCAGGATGAGTAAAGATGGTAAAAATACACAAGAAATCCGATTTTTGAAAAAATCTGATTTTTAAAGTGTTCAAAAAATGGTATTGTTCAGTATAACAAAATTCTTAAATCTTGCTTCTTTCCAAGCGTCGGTAAGTAATTGATTCGGTTAAATGTGAAGTTTCTATATTTTCACTATCCGATAAATCTGCAATGGTCCGTGCCACTTTTAAAATTCGATACCAAGCACGCGCCGATAAACCTAATTGTTCAATCGCAGTATCCAATAAACGTTCATCGTTTTCATTTAAACAACAAAATTGTTCAATCTCTCGATTACCTAACAAATTATTTGCCTTGCCACTACGTTTTAATTGTATCTCTCTTGCAGCAACAACACGGGCGCGAACAGAAGCGCTACTTTCCCGCACAGCATCTTGACGTAATTCGGCGCGGGGCAAGTTAGGAACTTCTATATGTAAATCAATTCTATCTAATAAAGGACCCGATATTTTAGCACGATAACGCTTAACTTGTTGAGGAGTACACTGACAACGATTACTTGAATCACCCAGGTAACCACAAGGGCAAGGATTCATCGCCGCAATCAATTGAAAATTAGCGGGAAATTCAGCCTGTTGAGCGGCGCGAGAAATCACAATATGCCCTGATTCTAACGGTTCGCGCAAAACTTCCAAAACCCGTTTATCAAATTCAGGCAATTCATCTAAAAATAAAATGCCATTGTGAGCCAATGAAATTTCACCAGGACGCGGATGACTGCCACCGCCTACCAGGGCAACGCCAGAAGCAGTATGATGCGGTGCCCGGAAAGGACGAATACCCCACACACTGGCATCAAATCCCCCCACTGCAATAGAAGCAATCGTCGCCGTTGACAATGCTTCACTTTCTACCATCGGGGGCAAAATGCCAGGCATACGACTTGCTAACATGGTTTTGCCCGTTCCAGGCGGTCCAAGCATTAATAAATTATGCCCCCCAGCTGCGGCAACTTCTAAGGCGCGTTTAGCATGATGTTGACCGCGAACATCATTTAAATCGGCTATATGAAGAATAGCCGTAGCGAGACTTGGTGTATTTTCGGTGGAGTAAGGTGTAATCGGTGTCGTCTTTTGTAAATGAGTGCAAATATCAAGTAAATGTTTAATTGGCAGAATAGATACATCACTAACCATACTGGCTTCAGTCGCATTATCAAAAGGAACAACGACTTGCCGCTGGGCATTACGCGCCTCTAATGCCATTGGCAATATACCGCGTACTGGACGCAATTCACCATTTAAAGCCAATTCACCAATAAACTCATATTGCGACAAATCATCACTTGGAATTTGTCGAGAGGCAGCGAGTATGCCCAAGGCGATAGCAAGATCAAAGCGCCCGCCTTCTTTAGGTAAATCAGCAGGGGCTAAGTTGATAGTGACGCGCTGGAGTGGAAACTCAAATTCGCAATTAAGCAAAGCACTCCTAACGCGATCTTGACTTTCTTTAACAGCAGCCTCTGGCAAGCCAACAATAGATAAACGTGGCAAACCATTGGTCAAATGCACTTCAATAGTGACCGGGAGGGCTTGAATGCCGACTTGGGCGCGACTGTGAACAATAGCTAAGGAAGACAGGGCAATTACTCTGTAGTTAAATTAGATTGATCGGATGAAAGCGATTTTTCCGCCTCAAGGGCTGCTACTCGCACTTCAAGGGCTTGTAAACGAAAACGAGTGCGTTCTAACACGGCACTTTGTACCTCAAATTCTTCTTGCGTGACTAAATTCATTTTGCGTAGTGCCGAATCCAGGGCAACTCGTAAATTTTTTTCTAAATCTTTATGTAAACTGAATAATCCCCTGGGTAATGTTTCAGTAAACTGTTTAAAAAAAGTATCGAAATTGGTAGCGGTATTCATATTTTAAATATCTCCATAAAATTTTACACCTATTTTAACCATTTCACGCCCTTGTGCTTTACGCCTTTGATTAACTTCGCGTAGCGAATGAACGCACCCGCAATATTCTTGTTGATAAAAACGCTCATTTTTAGCAATCTCTATCATACGTTGTGAGCCACTTTTTTTGCGCCAATTATCAATCCAATAAGTTAAATTAGGGTACAATCCGGCAGCGCGTAAGCCGGATTCATTAACCTGTTTCATATCCTTCCAACGGGATATGCCCATAGAACTCGTAAATACTTTAAAACCATTTTCGTGTGCATACAGGGCAGTACGCTCCAAACGCATATCAAAGCATACCGTACACCGCTCCCCCCGCTCCCCGTCAAATTCCATACCTTTAGTACGTTCATACCATTCATCCATATCATAATCAGCATCCACAAAAGGTATATTATATTTTTTAGCAAAGCATTTATTTTCTTCTTTGCGGATTTCGTATTCTTTAAGTGGATGAATATTGGGATTATAAAAAAAAATGGTGTAATTTATACCTGAAACCCGTAATGTTTCCATTATGCTTCCAGAGCAAGGGGCACAGCAAGAATGCAATAAAATACGTTTTTCGCCATTAGGCGGTTGAGTTAATAAAAATTCAGACATTAGATTTGCTCACACATTTTTAACTGATATATTATTTTACATTATAATTAATTTATGAACGACTTACAAAACTCCAAGAACGGGAATTGTGAATGGGGCAACGAAAGTTGCCCTAATATTTTTATGAAAAAATAAATTCTATCATTATTATTCCCAATTCCCAATTCTAAATTCCAAATTAAATTATTAATTAATAATTAGCCATTAATATTAATAATTGAAATAATAATAACTAATCAGCCTTGAAATAAATTGCAAGGCTAAAGCCAGGTAGGT
>QNES01000107.1 GCA_003645255.1 Gammaproteobacteria bacterium | reverse complement strand
GATAATATTATTCGCCCTTTTGAAGAAATTGAAAAAGAGGCGATTCTTAAAACCATTGAATATTGCAATGGTAATGTGGTTAAAGCGGCGAAATTATTGAAAATCAGTAAATCTTATATTTACAAGCAGAAGAAACAATGGCAGAGTGGCAAATAATGTCTCCAATACAGATTCCGTACTGTGGAATTTTCCGTCGTATGGACATATTTTTCCACGATACGGAAAAACGCCAGTCTAAATTAGCATCAAAATTGCTATAAAGCTAATGAATTCAAGCATACAGCAAAGTTGGCATTGATTTCGCATTTTGAGAGTATATAGTATGACAACAAAAATTTTTGTTGTTGTAAATCGTAGTGGGTTTTAGCTGTCGCTCTACCCACCCCACGCTTGCTCAAATAGTTGGTTAGGAGAACGCGATATGTTTAAATATAATGCGTATACAGCGCTATTGACGTGCGGTTTATTGATTACACCGACAGCCCACACAATGGAACTTGTTGTTCCTTCAGTGTCTACCTTTAGTGAAATCCCAGCCGGTGAAAGCATCTCTGGTTATATGGAACTTGTTGTTCCTTCAGTGTCTACCTTTAGTGAAATCCCAGCCAGTGAAAGCATCTCTGGTTATAGTGAAATCCCAGCCGGTGAAAGCATCTCTGGTTATTATGATACCCCGGCAGTTCCTTTAAGTGCTGATGGACCTGATAGTGTTGCAGCATTGTCATCCAATTTCAATCAATCTGCTACACTGCTCCCTTGGGAATTCGATGCTTATGGGCCTTATTTCTTAGGGGCGGGTCAGACTATAGGCGCGTTCTTATATTGGGAACCATCTGCTTGTGATATTGAAATAGGTATCTACTTCAATGGTAGCCATTTTGGTATCGTATGCACTGGTGGAACCTGCCAGGGATCAACCGTAGTACCAAGCACTGGAAATTACTGGATATATGTGAGAAGTTTGTGTACACAACCGATAGAATACAGCATCATGTATTGGTTTAATTAACAGCGAGCGTAGCATGGGTTAAAGTAGGGTGGGTAGAAGCTTCGCTGCAACCCACCATTCCCTTAAAAGAAAACCCACGCACTTGCAAATTATCAAGGCTGTCGTCAGTATGGTAGGGTGTGCAACCAACGTTGTTGTTCACCTTATCTTACCCGACTGACTAATTTAAAGCTCTAAAATAACTCTATGTAGGGTGTGATGAGAAACGAACCACATAATTGAGATATCGTACGCCCCCATTTTTCAATTAATGTTATCATCTTTTTTATTGAAGGCAGGGTTTTGGTAGGTTTGACTACCCACCCTACGCTCACTGATACGATGTTTAAGAAATCCGATTTTTGAAAAAATCGGATTTCTCGAAAAAGACACACAGTGTCTCTACAATTAAAACGGCACTTCCGGTATCTGATAAATGATTTGCCGTTCACCTGTTCCATATATCACGGCAAAATCATCTATCTCATCGCCATTAGCATCAGGTGTGTCAATAAATTGAATACTGCCTGTTGCCGTTTGTCCAGATTCTACCGCATAATCCATTATGCCGCGAAAGCTTAGGTTGCTTCCTTCTACTTCGATAGTGCCGTTGTTATCAAAAATGACCTGCTTGACACCTGACATTTTCTCAAAGAACGTGTATAACGCTTGAGGATATTTTGCAACGGGATAGAGGTATTGTTGCCGCTTTTGTCCACTGTCGTCCAGATAGACTAAGATAATATTTAATACCCCAGGTAGTAAAGTGGGTAAATTATGCAGCCCAAGTTGTGCTCCAAACCAAGCAGGCGTTGAACTTAAATCCGGTCGTGCAGTGGCACTGATGGAGTCATTAATTGGGATGGTGAGGTTGCCATTGTCTTCAACAATGACTTTGCTGATACCATAATCACCTAGTACTGCTTGCAGGGCGGGTAAGTCTTGCATCGTGGGTTGCATGGTTATTTCAGACCCGGAGGCAGTGATAAAAATCACGCTACCATCGCTTTGTATTTCCATACTCGGTGGTGTGTCATCGTTTACCTGTTTGATACTTGAAACGGTCATCAATAATTGCGTATCGCCTTGTACTAATTGATAATTGCCATGAAGTGCTTGGGAGACAGCATAGCCCGCCGTTTCGACCGCTTCAATTGCTTGAATGTCCGCTGCCACTTCTGGGAAGGGCATCACATATAATATTTGTTCATCCCCATTGGTATAAGATATTCTGACTTCTTCACTTTTATCACCATTGATATCGGGGACAAAAAGTAATTGTGTCACCGTTTTAACAGTACCGGCGCTAATAAAGTAATCGAATACCCCTGAATAAGTCCGTGCGCCGATTTTCACCGATACTTTTCCATTATTGAAAAATGTCACGGCACTGGCACCAGGATAACCTTCTAACATAGAATGCAGTTCCGCTTGATGGGCAGAAACTGAGTACAATTTCTGTTCACGCTGAACGCCTTCTGTATCTTTAAATCTGAAGGTTAATTCTCCTAAACCCGTCACAATAGGCGAAGGCGGAAAATCTAAAGCTAAAGTCGAATCCGTACTATATGTGTATAGATCGGGACGAACTATAATCGTATTTCCGCTTGATTTAATGCTTAAATGCCCATTGTCCAGAAATTCGATCTGGGCGACACCGACTTCACTTAAAGTGATTTGCAGTGCCTTTTGATCTTGCACGGTTGGTTGGGCTTCGATTTTTCGCCCCGTTTCGGTAATAAAGCTGACATTGCCTGATGGGTGAACTTCCATTTTTGGTATTGAAGCGGGTGAAGTTTGTTCTACTGTGATGGGGTGCAATACCATTTGTTCATCGCCGATTGGTAAGACTAAAAGCCCAGAATCTGTCGTTTGCGAAAAAACTAAATCATTGCTTTTTAACGCCGGTATCGCATTAATCGCTTCAAGCTGTGTCATTCCCACCATCAGAACGGTGTGAGATAAATCCAGTGCCAGACTACCAGCAATTGGTCCAGTGAGCGTCGAAAAAGTACTTGTTAAGTTTAGCCCTTCTGGAATCGTACTATTTGCAATAAAGCTAACCCCCTTACCTAAAACGGTTGTGGGTGAGACTTGACTATTTTGACCGATGATGACATAGCTCAATTGGGTGCCTGCGGCAATTTTTGTATTTAGCGTCGCTGGTGCAGTTGGAAAGCCTTTTATCTTGCCGCGTACTGTTCCACCATTAATGATGGTATCACTGAGCAATTGCACATTTTCTATCATACCTTCATTGATAATTGTTTTTGATAACTTGCCACCGCTTACGGTGGAGTCGGATAAGATTCGGACCTCGGATAGCAGCCCTTGATTTTTAATTTGCCCTGAGATTGAACCGCCAATAATTGCCCCGTTTGCGCTAATATGAGGATTATGTAGGTTTATATCAGTGTTATTAGAAGTCACCTCAATCACATTAAAAGACACTTCTGCAGTGTGAGTCACTTGATTATTGGCACTATTGGAATCAACGATTTCTGCACTGACCGACGCTATATTTTTCAGTGTTGTCCCTTCTGTAGTCGGCGTGATAATAATTGTCACCAGGCTATGTGCATTTCCTGCTAAGGAGGAAATGGTACAAGTGACAGTATGACTCGCTTTATCAAAGCTGCAAGTACTGCTATCATCGTTGACATTAACGCTTTCAAACGTCGCCTCTACTGGGATAACATCGCGTAGTGTGATTTGCTTCACTGTTGTTGAACCGTGATTAGTCACCGTGATTTGATAAGTGAGCGGTAATTTCACAGCTGCGATAGCCGCGCTACCCTTGATTTCAATTCCTAAATCGGATTCTAGGAAAACTTGTATGGTTTCAGTCGCAGTATTAGGACTCGAATCAAATTGTTTTGCCGTGACGGTAGCACTTAGGCTGAGTTCTCCAACTTCAGTGGGTGATAGCGTAGCGGTTATCGTTGCTTTATCATCAGGATTGAGTGTTCCCAGGGTACACACGATATTTTCTGAAGTGGCGATGCAAGTTCCTTGGCTGGGCTCAACGGTGAGAAGGTCAATGATTTCGGCTTGATTGTCGAATTGCCCTTCTAAAATCACGCCTGTGGCTTGATGGGGACCATGATTAGTCACCGTTAAGGTATCAATCAGTGTATCGCCTATTTTCACCGACGCGCTATTTTCACTGATCGTGAGCGATAAATCAGCCGTTGCGATACTGAAGACGGTGATGGCATTATCTGAGAAACTCGCTACATAAATATGAGCACCGGCAGGGCTGACAACAACCGATCTTGCACCGCTTAATCCATCCAATTGCTCGATTCCATCTTTTTGGCTTCCTAAAAAGTCTAATTGCCCTGTTTCGGTATTTCGACGAAAGACGACTAGCGCATTGTCATTAGCCCCGGCGACATAGAGTATTTCACCATCAGAACTCAGGGCAATACCTGCTGCACCATTAAGCCCTTCAATATTCCCTGTGCCGTTGCGATAGGCGGTGATAAAACTCAGGTTGCCCGTCGCAAAGCTAAATACGGCGACCGCATTATCATTGCCGCCGGCTGTTGTATACACAAATTGACCATCTGAACTGACAACGACACCATTGGCTATATCTAAACCTTGGATGCCGTCTACATCATTGGTGAGGGTTTGTATTAGGTTTAATTGACCGCTTGTCGCATTTCGGCTAAAGACGGATAGGCGATCAGCATTGCTACTGGTGGCGAATAAATGGGAACCGTTTGGTGTGATGGCGATGGCATTTATCCCCGTTAAGCTTTGTGATTCTTCTTCAAAGCGCAGGGCTTCAATAAAACTTAGCTCACCTGATTGACTTTTACGACTAAAAATTGCCAGGGCATTATCCCGGGTCCCTGCGACATAAAGATGCGTGTCAGTCGCTGCCAGGGCAAAAGCCCCTTCTAAACCATCAATGCTACCATCACCGCTTTTATAACTTGCGACGAAAGTTAAGAATCCGCTGCTACTATCACGGCGAAAAACAGATACTGCATTTTCCCCAAAACTGGCGATATAAGCATAGGCACCGTCTGGACTCAGGGTAATGGCACTAGGTTTATTCATGCCCTCGTCGGGTCTTAAGACTTGGATAAATTGTAATTTGCCATCACTGGCATTGCGCCGAAATACCGCTACCGCATTATCCGAAAAGCCTACGGCATAGATAAATTGCCCATCAGAGCTGATCGTGAGGGCAAAAGCACCTTGTAACCCTTGCATACCGTTAATCCCATTTTTTTTGGTTTCAATAAAATATAAGGTGGATGGCATATTGACCCGTGTCGTTATCGTCGCATTATTATTGCCCTCATTAGAGTCAATGGCTGCAGATGATAATAGGGCAGAAAAGTTCAATTGACCGGCTACCGTCGGTTGGACCACAAAACTAAGCGTCACCACGCCCTCATTGGGAAGGCTTTCAATTGTGCAATTGAGCTTCCCATCGACAATCATCTCAGCACAACTGCCCGCGATTTCCACAGGATTCATTGTCACCGGGGATTGCAATAGAAGATTTTCTGGTAACTCATTGATTATATTGATATTTATTGCTGGATCGGGTCCCTGGTTAGTGATCGTTAAGGTATAAGTTAATGGGTTATCGACCAGGACAGGCTCGGGTGTGCCACTGATGGTTAAAGCTAAATCAGCCGTTTGCGGATTAATCGATGTTTCAAGGCTTATGCTATTATTACTGGATACCGGATCAAAGCTACTGCTAGTCACACTGGCAAAACTACTGAGTTGCCCCAGTGATTGTGGTTTGACGATAGTATTCACGGTGGCATTGGCATGACTATTAATAGGTCCTAATAAGCAAGTGATGACGTTATCGGTCATTTCACAAGTTTCGCCCTGACTACTTTCGTTAGAAATATAGGTGACGGAAGGGGGTAATTCATGAGTGATGTTAACCCCGGTCGCTTGATGGGGACCATTATTGGTGACCGTCGTGGTATAAGTCATTTCCTTACCTAAAAAGGTTGGATTTGGCACCGTTGCTAGGCTTATTCTTAAATCGGCTTCTTTATTCGTCACCGCCGTTTCTACCTGGGCAATATTGGGCAAATTGGGATCAAAAGCGTCACTGATGACTTCGACGGTAAGCGTTAAAATTTCGGCAACGGTGGGTACCGCTTTAAGCGTTACCGTTTTCGTTTCGCCTACCGGAACCAAACCGAGATTACAATTAAAACTCGGACCAGTACCACAACCTTCCTCACTGATTTCTTCAATACTGATTTCTTCAATACTGATTTCTTCAATATGCACATTATCGCCACTTAAAGCGACATTCAATGTTGCAGCAGCTTCATTCGCACCATTATTGATCACGGAAATCGTATAAGTGATGGGATTATCTATTAAGACAGACAGCCCTTCATCATTAGCCGTTACCACAAAATCTGCCGCGATGCCGGTGATATTATGCACTAAGACGCTTTTAAGATTATTGGTTTCATTCGTATCGGAACCATTAGCGGTGACAAAAAAGGTACTGAGTATATTTTCACCGGTTTGCACGGCTCTGCCGGTGATAACGACTTCCCGAACGAGACTGGGTGCTAAACTACTTAATTCACAAATCACATGCGATTGTTCATGGGTACAGCCACTGCTATCAGAAACATAGTCAACCTGGGGTGGCATGAATCCGGTGATGGTAATACCGCTAACTGTAGTGCTGCCTTGATTAGCAATGGTTATTTTATAAGTCAGTTCATTGCCCACTGCAAGCGTTGAAGGTATCGCTACCGCATCTGTCATAACTAAGTCAAATTCTAGCACGTCAACCATATTGGTTTTAGTCACCTGATTATTTTCAATATTCGAGTCAATATCGGCACCACTCACTTGCGCGGTGAGGCTGATAGGACCTTTCACGCTGGAAGTGGTAACCTGAATAGGCACTTGAACTGAATCATTGATAGCTAAGGTGTTTAATTGACAAGTCACAGTTTGGGCATTTTGAATACAACGCGCATCGCTATTTGCCGCATTATAAGTGACTTGACTGGATAAGGTATTTTTTAAGACTACCGTATTCGCAATATCGGGTCCAAGATTGGTGACCCGAATGGTATAGTTCAAAGCATTATTAGTCGAAACGATATCAAGATCAGTTGAAATACTCACTTTTAAATCGGCTGTGATGATAGATTCTACCAGCGTTGTTTCTTTAGAAGCCGAATTATTCGCGGTATTGGCATCCGCTTGAACTGCAGATACTGAAGCAGTATTTGTTATCAGACCGCTACCGACAGCGGTGGGTGCCGTTAAGGCAATCGTGATATTGATTGCGGCATTGATTTTTATGGCATCCAAATCACAATTCACTTGATGAGTGCTACCATTATATTGACAAACCCCTTGACTTGAAATGGCTGAAGTAAAAATGGTGCCTGGGGGCAACACATCGGTTAAAGTGACACCAGTTGCCGTATCCGGTCCATGATTAGTCACAGTTAGCGCATAAGAAAAAGAGCTATTAATCGCTACTGTTTCAGGTGTCGCTATGGCGACGCTTAGGTCAGCGGAAAAAGTGTTAAGTGCCGTGATCGCATCGCTACTGAAAGCAGCAGTATAAATTATACCCGCTTCTGAACTCGCCACAATTGCAGAAATATTATCCAGTGTCGTCAAATCTTGCGTATTGTTTTTGAGCACTGATCTAAAAGTCAGTTGTCCTGTCTCCACGTTGCGATTAAATACAACAAGCGTATCGCTACCCGCTACATAAAGGCGCAGACCATCAGGGCTCATAGCAATAGCATTGGCATCGTTTAAGCCCTCAATCCCATTTTCACCATTGCGATACACTTTATCTGCTGAAAAGGATAGTATGCCAGTCGCCATTTCACGGTCAAAAGCAACCACCGCATTATCAACTTGACTAGCGACATAAATATAACGGGCATCAGGGCTGATAGCTAAATCAGTCGCTCCTTTCAAACCCGATATCCCATCAATCCCATCTTGATAAGTGGTCACAAATGCGATTTCGCCTAAACTCGGATTGCGCGTAAACAATGAAATCGCATTATCAGTAGTCGCAGCAATATAGATAAAGACATTACCGGGAACCACGCTGATAGCATTGGCACCGGCTAGGTTATTAACTTCATTAGCACCGTCTCGTTGCAAAGTCAGGAATGATAAAGAACCAGATGAGGGATCACGGTCAAAAACCGCCAAAGCCTTATCGCCAGCACTGGTGACATACACCCGCAGATTATCCGAACTAAAAGCAATGGCATTAGCCCCACTTAAACCATCAACGCCACCTAAATCATCTTGCAGCATTTCAAGCAAAGATAAGGTGCCATCTGAGGCATTACGGGAAAAAACCACGAGGGCACTATCTAAGACACTAGCGACATAGACATGCTTACCATCGGGACTCACGCCTACCGCGAATGCACCTTGTAAGCCAAAAGAACCGATGTCACTGTTATTGATTACCTGAATCAAAGACAACTGCCCTACACTATCACGCGCAAAGACAGCCACGGCATTATCAGAAAAACCTGTGGCATAAAGATGCTGCCCATCGGCACTGATAGCCAAATCACTTACACCCCCTAAACCGTCAACGCCATTGAGATTATCTACTTCTAAATCAATGACTTGCGTATTTTCAGCCTGGGCAAAAGGCGAAAAAGTGAAGATTAGAATGAATAGTAGTAATAGCATTTCTATTCGATATAAACGAATTAAATGAGTCATCAATAAAATTCCTTTGGTAAATTCATTAATTTTATCACATTGTCTTATGAATGTTAGTATGCAAATACGATTTTTAAAAAATAGCTTTGTACAGGACAAAAATGGGTGTATATTTATAACTATATGATTTTACATAAGTTTTTATTTAGCACTTTAACAAGAATCAATGAGTGACAACTTTTACTCAGCGCGGGAACAAACTTACTTAACCTCTTTTAGAGCATTAAAGTAACGTTTCAAGCCTATTATACACGGTGCTACATTATACAATTAATAACTCAACCAGAAATCAGATTTTTTTCAAAAAATCGGGTTTCTTTGACGCAGGTTCGCCCCTACATAATTCAATTCAAAATTCACAATGGCTAAAAATGAACTTTTAAAAATATTTTATATTAGTTACATTCTTTAAAATCGCCACAAGCAACAACCATTGTTTTTGACCTCCGATTTTTTGAAAAAATTTCTTGAACGGGTTAAAAATGTTACTTTTGCATATCGACATATAACTATTAATGATTGACGGGATCACTGATAAGTGTTCCTTTTCTATGATGGCTATAGCCTAAGAGTAGAACAAGAACTTGATGTTTCTAAATATGGGGCTGCAATTGATGCTGGAAACGCAGCACTCAAAATGGGAATCTGGGCAAATACCTACAGCGATCCTTCATATCGATTGACAGTTAAGTTCTTTGGTGATGCGGGTTTCTTGGATGTACAAACCACCGGTGATGTTGCTTGTCCGGCTTAACTTAATAGCATTGCCCAGGCTGCTACCCAATTTTGATAATATACGTCAAGCTTTTATTTGCGGTTGGGGTAGAATTTTTGTGATATACTAAGGTAGTATTTATTCAATGTTCAAGTTTTTCAATAGCAACTACAAGGATTATATGTAACCAGGGATAAAACATGAATGGTTTGTGATTAGTGATAAAGCAACCTTATTTTTAACTGATAACTGACAAAGGAACAATTTATATGCCATTGGAAACCTTTGGCGAAGAACATATTTATAATTTTGAACGTATTGGTAGTTTTGGTCGATTTTATAGTGGTGACTCTTTTCCCATTGAGTATATTATGACTACCTTCACTGTCGCAGAATTACAGGAATTGACTTTTGCGAGAGATATTCGCCCGGATAACATCGATTTTGAACTTTTGATGCAGCGCGATATTGATGAAGAACGAGTGCGTTTGGAAATGGAACCTTATTTGAATCCGAGTCGGGAAAATTTCACGCCTTATGAAATTCGTTCCCGTTCTGTTTTTTTCCCCCCGTTACTGGCTGCTATTATACCAACGAAGGGTAAGGCGATGGAAGCCTATTATACTGATGAAAAGAGTGATATTGCACTCAATAATAGTAATAATAAAGAGCATGTTACCAGGGAATGGGCGGGGTTATTTAAGCTTACTTATTTTTCGAGTAGTAGTCCACACGCGCACCGTATTCAGATCAATGCTGGGGAAAATGACAATGATTCGGCAATGGAAGTTGGAGTACAATGTGAGCCGGTACAGTTAGAGATTCGAGTTGCTAAGGGTAGTCAATATGGTGCAAAACTCGTTATCATTGATGGACAGCATCGCTTATTCACCCTAAAACAAGTTTATGATAAAAATCCCGAATTATTGGAACATATTGGGGTTCCAGTTTGCATTTTATTTGCCCCTAACGCGACTATTCAAAAAAATCAAGAGTATGCACCGCATAGAGTTCCTACGGTGCCTGAAGTTTTTCGCCATCTTTTTGTCGATGTTAATAATACTGCTAAACAAGTTGGGGGGCATTTTAATATTCTATTATCTGATGACACTATTGGTAGTATTGTGTGTCGTAAGTTTTGTGATTATGTACTTAATGAACGTGGTACTGAGGGTTTAGCGGCGATTGAGTGGAATACGAAAACTAAAACGGATTCTGCTAAAATCACACGCGCTTATTCTTTAACCAGTATTGGGATTATTGATAAAGCATTAGATGAGAGCATTGGCAACCGAAAACGTTTGATGGAATACCTATTGAACCTGGAGGAAGTCAAAGATGTGCTTTATCCTAATGAAAATAATAAAGATGAAGTAGCATTGGATTATCCTGTTGTCAAGTGGAACAAATTTGCGCTGGGGCAAAAAAATATTATTGAAACCCAAGTTAAAAAGTACTTGATTCCCTGTCTTGAGCATTTATTTTTTGGTACTTCGGAATTTGCAAGGGCTTTTGAAATTTTTAATAATGAATTAAATAATTTAAAAGATTTAGCAAGTAGTGAACAACAAGATGCCTTAGAAGCACGACAGGTTATCAATCAGATAATGGATTATATGCCGATTGGTGAGGGAAAATCGTTTGAAAGTGCGCGTCTTGTTTATCGCAATTTCGACTCAGCCGTTAAAAAGGAAAAAGCCAACAAAATTTCTCCTATCATTCAATATGCCCTATTTCAGAGAGCCATTTTTGAATCCTTGGCACAATTTTTAGACATTACTCGCCATTTCATATCAGATTCCCGTGAAGCTACCAGGGGCTTTGTCAAATTGTTAGACTTAGCACTTGCTGAACACGGTCAATTTTTTGTGTTTGATCAATTGTATATGCAGCATACGGTTTTTTCTGGTACCCAAATTATTGTTCGCCAGGAGACCAGAAAAATTCTGACCCAATTGTTAATGGCGCATTTAGTCAATCCATTCAATGTCCAACAAATTTGTAGTGAGATGAATGTCCAGGATAATGATTTCCAAAAGCTGGTCATTAAACTCCAGGAAAAGGGGCAGGCAGCTTATTCAGAATTTCCCAAATATTATCAAATAGCTCGTAAACGAATTTTCAAGAGCAATTATCGCGTTTATTTGTCTATTGATGGAGAAGAAAGGGCGGAATTGGGTGAAGCGGAAGAAGAGCAAAAACGCCACTTACGAGAGGTTAAAGAGGGAAAACGAGCTAAAACAGATGTATCTGATCAATTTGATGCGTTAGTGGAAAAACATGTCAGGGCGGATGTTGAATTGGCAACGGAGGCTCTCAAAAATAGTTTATCTGAAGAAGTGGATGATATGGAATTGGACTAACGAATTGTGATAACAAGGTATATTGGAAATAGTTTCATCAAATTAAATTATTATGAACAAACTGACTCATTTTAATCAAGAGGGCGATGCCCACATGGTTGACGTAGGTAATAAAGCCTGTACTGATCGCATTGCGATTGCAGAGGGTATGATTACTATGCAGCCTGACACTTTAAAGTTAATTATGGCAGGTGGGCATAAAAAAGGGGATGTTTTAGGCATTGCCCGGGTTGCCGGGATTATGGCAGCGAAAAAAACAGGTGAATTAATCCCATTATGTCATCCGCTGATGTTGACACATATTAGTGTTGATTTAAGCCCTTTACCGGAGCAAAATGCAGTGCATTGCCAAACCACTGTTAAAACGACCGGACAAACCGGTGTAGAAATGGAAGCCCTGATTGCGGTACAAATAGCTTTGTTGACCGTTTATGATATGTGCAAGGCTGTGGATCGTGGTATGACCCTAAAAAAAATTCGCTTAAAGAAAAAGTCGGGTGGAAAATCAGGAACATGGGAGAGATGAGGGACACCCACGTCGGGCGGGGCAACCACAAGGGATTGCCCCTACGAGAAATTTATACCTATTATTCATTACCCATTACCTAACCTAATATAACGGACAAAGTATGTTGAATCTTACTCGCTACCAATGGCTAATTATTATATTCGTTTTATTTTTTATAGGGGCTTGCAAGCAAAGCCCTGTTCCCATAAAAAAACAGCTTTCTGTTCAAATGCAAGCACAAGAAAATGAAGTTCCCATTGAACAGATTCAAATTATGGTAGTTGAATATTTTCCGGTACAAATTAATATCATAGCCCGTGGCAGGCTTCCTGACAGTTGTACTTTGATTGACGAAATCACCGAGGAGCGAAATGCGAAGACTTTAACGCTCAAAATTCTAACGGCTCATCAAACGGATAAGCCTTGTACTCAAAGGGGAAAAAGGTTTGAGGAAATCATTCCGCTTGATATAACAGGGCTGTCAGCAGGAGTTTACCAGGTGAAAGTTAATAACCTGAATGAAAATTTTGAATTGGCAGTGGATAATATCATTCGTTGAGCATATCCCATTTTAAGAGGTTTGAAGTTGCAAAAATAAAACAGTTCAAAAATGGCGGAGAGGGCGGGATTCGAACCCGCGTGCCCTGTTAAAAGGACCAACCGATTTCGAGTCGGTGCCGTTATAACCGCTTCGGTACCTCTCCATATATGGACTACTATAGTACACTGAACGAGTTTAAATGTCAAGTACTAATTTAAAATATTTTCCCGGTATGTACCAAAATAACACTGATAACTGATAACTTATAACTGATAACTGATATGCGTCGTCCTTATTGGATTCCTCATCATGCGCGTCCTGATGATTTTCCACCTTTAGAGCAAGCTTTAGAACACCCGGATGGATTGTTGGCAGTCGGAGGTGATTTAACACCTAATCGTATTATTATCGCTTATCGTTTAGGCATTTTTCCCTGGTATAACGATGATGAACCCATTTTATGGTGGTCACCGAGTCAACGTATGGTGTTATTTCCTGAACGTCTCAAAGTTTCACGAAGTTTGCGTAAAACGATTCGTAAAGGTAAGTTTACTGTCACAATGGATCAGAGTTTTCGGGAGGTGATTAATGCTTGTGCTGGTTCCCGTCGTCATCAAGACGGAACTTGGATTACTGATGACATGCAATCTGCTTATTGTCAATTGCATAACTATGGTTTTGCCCATTCCGTTGAATCTTGGTATGAGGGGCGTTTAGTGGGAGGCTTGTATGGAATTGCCTTGGGCAAAGTCTTTTTTGGTGAATCAATGTTTAGCCGGATGAGTGATGCTTCTAAAGTGGCTTTTGCCCATTTGGTTTGGCAATTACAACGCTGGGGCTATGAATTAATTGATTGTCAAGTACAAACGAGCCATTTGGAAAGTTTAGGGGCTTATGATATTCCACGCCCGCAATATCGTACTTTATTAAATCAGTTATGTGAATTGCCTGGACATACAGACAAGTGGGATTTTGATCATTATGAATTATCTGAAATTTATCAATAACCGTCATTTTTTTAGCACCGTTACTACACCCCCACAAAAATGTAGTTATTTACCTAATCGCTTGGCGACGACAGTATTTATAGACCCTTTTTTGCATAAGGATAACGCTTTATATGATAATTTAGCGCCACGCGGTTTTAGACGTAGTGGGGAACAATTATATCGTCCTAATTGTCAGGGGTGTAATGCTTGTATTGCAGTGCGTATCCCAGTGGAACTATTTACACCCCGTCGTAGCCAGCGGCGCGTGTGGCGAAAAAACCAGGATTTAAAAGTATCAGCAGTAGCCCCCGTATTTAAACCTGCCCATTTTAATCTTTATTGTCGCTATCTAGCAGCCCGTCATCAGGGGGGTAGTATGGACAATCCTACCCCAGATGAATATATGCAATTTTTGACGAGTTATTGGTCAAAAACGACATTTTATGAATTTCGTTTAGAAAAACAATTAGTGATGTTAGCCATTGTTGATAGATTAGAAAATGGCTTATCTGCTGTTTATACTTTTTTTGAGCCGGATTATCCAACACGTAGTTTAGGCGTTTATAGCATTTTATGGTTCATTTACGAAGCTAAACGCTTAAATCTGGAATCGCTTTATTTAGGTTATTGGATTAAAGATTGTCAAAAAATGAGCTATAAGGCGGAGTATCAGCCATTAGAGTATTATTATCAGGAAAGATGGTTAATGATTAATTGTTAAGCGAAGCTCCCACCCATCCTGCGCTTGCTCGACGTTGGCACGTCAAAACAGGGTTCCCAGAAAATCGCCTCAAATGTAAGAATATTTTTTCTTATCTACCTTATTTTTAGCCGAAAATAATTATGACATGGAGCTGTTGGAACAAGAATTGGTAGAATTATTTCAACATGAACCTGATAAGCAGGCAGTTTCCTTGTTTTTAAATTGGTTTAAACAGTTAGCCATACATGGACGAATAGATAAGAACGATTATTCGTCTTTAGAAAAAGTTTATACCACAACTCAGGAGGTTAGCATGTTACTGACATCTCTTAGACAAGAACGGCAAACACTTTACCCAAATGGGGTAACTCAAGGTATCACCAAAACGGTGGAACGAGGGAATAATAGGGGACAGACCTAGCCTGTCGAAATATAACCTTTTGAAATAAAAAGATATTCCCGCTTTTTGGATTTTAATTCGATAAAAAAACATTGATAATTTAATAGATTATAGTGCTTTTTTT
>QNES01000106.1 GCA_003645255.1 Gammaproteobacteria bacterium | reverse complement strand
GTAAATATAAGATTTACTGATTTTCAATAATTTCGCCGCTTTAACCACATTACCATTGCAATATTCAATGGTTTTAAGAATCGCCTCTTTTTCAATTTCTTCAAAAGGGCGAATAATATTATCCGAGGTGAGTGCAATGCTAGCTAATGATTTTTCGTTACAATTCAATTGGTTATAATCTTTTGGCACATCATTATCAACTTTTTTAGCGAGTTTAGCCGCCAACATTTCGGCGGTAATCACTTTATCCCCATTTAATAGCACCACATTATGAATCGTATTCTGCAATTCCCGTACATTACCGAACCACTCATAATTCAATAACTTTTTGCAAGCGCAAGCACTAAAGCTCTGAATATCTTTCTGCTCTTCTTTAGCAAACTGATGCAGAAAAAATTTAGCCAGCAATAAAATATCTTGCCCACGTTTACGTAAAGCGGGTAATTCTATTTCAATAACGTTAAGACGATGATAAAGGTCTTCTCTAAATCGCCCGGCTTTAACCTCTCCCAACAAATTCCGATTAGTCACGCAAATGAAACGAACATCCAGCTTCTCTAATTGATGGTTACCCACTTTTGAAAAAGTCTTGGTTTGCATAAAACGCAATAAGGTACTTTGCATTAAAAGTGGTAATTCTCCAATTTCATCTAAGAATAAAGAACCCCCATCCGCTTGAGATACCAGCCCTTTTCGATTTTCATTCGCTCCAGTAAAAGCCCCTTTAAGATGACCAAATAAATGTGATTCCTGCAAATTTTCTGGAATAGCCGCACAATTACACACCACAAAAGGCTTATCCGCTTGTTGACTTTCTTTGTGGATAGCCTCCGCACACAATTCTTTACCGGTACCCGTTTCGCCAGTAATCAAAATGGGTGCTTTACTAGCCGCCACCTTATCAATCATCTGATAAACTGTTTGCATTGGCATAGAAGCACCTATAAAATCATGATAACGTTCACGGGATAATCGTTTTTTATTCTTCTGAAATTCTTCAAAAGAAATGGAAAGCCCCAAACTCATACCAATTTGTTGTCCGAATTCGCTAAAAAGTTTAAATTCGTTTTCCGTTCATACCCTAGCATAAGAACACTGATGCAATCCATAAACAATTGTGGTCAGAGTAAAATAAATTTTGCTAAAAAAACGGGGGGACAAAAAAATGGAAAATTAGGTTTAATTTTACTCTGAGTCCAATTATTTTGGAACAGGTGAACGGCAAATCATTTATCAGATACCGGAAGTGCCGTTTTAATTGTAGAGACACTGTGTGTCTTTTTCGAGAAATCTGATTTTTGGAAAAATCGGATTTCTTAAACATCTGCTATTTTTTTAATGCTTGAAGTTGTTTATATGGCTATAAAACAATAAAGCATATTAATATTAGGCGAATATTGGAAAGCATGTTATTTTCCTCATTTTTGGAAAAAAGCTTATAAATTCCCCAGCAGTTCTCTAACCGCATCCCTTAATTGTGTATGTACCCCTTGGCATAACGCATTATTAGAACATATAAAATCTTTCTTTTGAAAGATAAAATTTGTTGTCGTCATACGACGATTGTTTTTAAATAAGATAAATGGTCTAACGTGAATAGCATCTCCTACTTTTTCCAAGTATTGACCCGTTAAAATGACATCAACCCTATTGGGAATCATCATCTTTTGGACAATAGCTTCTATTTTTTTGGATTTTGTTAGATTGAAATCCAAAAAAAGATTAACAAACTCATTCACCTTTTCATCTGAATTGTCTATCTTATGACCTGATTCGTTCAATTTAAGATACGGCATGTCTTGTTGAGCGAGTTGTATCCCAGCTATAACGGCTTGATTGATTGGATTGGAAATGCTTGATTCCAATGGCATCCCCGCACTAGCATCCATAAAACTCAGGTGAGTAATAAATAATGTTTTTTGATTATTTAATTTGGTCTGATTTTGAGGAGTTTCATGAGTTTCATGCTTTTGCTGAAATAATTCTCTTTTAACAGACCAAACCTCAGTAAATTGATTGTACTCTATCTTTGAACGTTGTTTTTCTAGCCATTCTGAATAACGTGGTTCGTATTGTCGATGGCGCGGTATCTTTTCTAATGATCGCTGTAATGCAACTAGATGTAATTGTTTAAGTTTATCAGCAATTGCTTGTTTAGTTACTTGAAGGCTTACACGATTCAGAAAATTACATAATTCTGCTAAATCTCCAAAATCATTGCTGTTTATTTTACGATTTGCTACCTCTATGTATGCTTTTCCCAAATGATTGAAATTGTCTAAAGACATGGTATATTTGCTTAAAACCCAACCTTTATAACCATTTGGCATAGCTATTCTATACCATTCTTTTTTTCTGTCTAGTAAAAAAACAATCGTACCAATCTGTAATTGTGTTACAATTTTTGCGTGCTTTTGCGGCGTTTTACGTAAACGTACACCAGCACCGGTCATAATGATTTCTGCTTTACCAACAGCCATTTTTGCAGATCGGGTACTTTTTGCTTTCCCAACAAAGGAAAACCGAGATTGAGTTGCTCGCATGTAGCAAATTTGTCCGCTACGCGAGACTTTAAAGAAAGTTTTTCCTTTGTCACTGATGGCTAAATCTATAACCGGCACATCACGACCTTTCGGAACGACTTCTATTATTGAGGATTGCACCGAAGCACTTGCTCTACATCTTAAGCCACCATTATCTTCACTGGTGATAACTTCAAAGGAACAACCATTTTGCGTGTATTCGCAACCCTGTTGACGAAAAAACTCGTATGTGTATTCTTTTGAATAAGAAAAACGATCTTGCGTGGCACGCATATAACAAATTCGCCCTTTGCGCGAAGTTTTAAAAAAAGCCCTTCCGGTTTCACTGATAGCTAAATCTATAACCTGCACATAACGATCTTTTGGAACAACTTCCATTATTGAAGCTTTTAACGAAGCACTGCCTCTACATCTCAATCCACCATTATCTTCATCGGTAATGACTTTAAGCCAACAACCTTGATTATTTTTATAACCACATTCGTTATGCAAAAAATAGTAAGAATATTCTTCTGCTGCATATAATGTGGTCGTAGCAAGATATAATGAGACTACAATAGAAAGTAAATAATGTAACTTCATAAGATATTCCTCTCAATCTTCAATGGTTAAAAATGTTCAGACAGACTACAACGTGTTGTCTCCAAAAAACTCTTTCATCACAGATTCCCTAGAAGTTCTTGAACCGCGTTCCTTATTTTTTTATGCGCCCCTTTGCATAACATATTGTTAGAACAGATAAATTCTTTATCTTGAAAAACAAAGCTTCTTGTCACTATACGATGACGACTTTTAGACAGCATAAATGGTCTCACATGGATAATGCCGCCGGTTTTTTCTAGGTACTGACCAGTTAAAATCACATCAACCCGATTGGGAGTCATCATTTTTTGGATGATGGCTTCTATTTTCTGAGATTTCGTTAATTTGAAATCATAAAACAGATTAATGAAGTTATTCACATTCTCATCTGAATTGTCTATCTGATGCCCTGATTCATTTAATTTGAGATGAGGCATGTCTTGTTGAGCGAGTTGTACACAGGCTTTAACGGCTTTATTGATTGCATTTGAAATGTTTGATTCCAATGGCATCCCCGCACTGGTGTCTATAAAACTCAAGTGAGTCATAAATATTTTATTCTTTGTTTGCAAATTTCCCTGGTCGCCTTTTATGGCAGTACCCTTTATCCATATCCAATTCGGCGAATGCCCCTTCAAGGCACGTTTCCAACTCCAACCAGACATGTAAAACCGACCTTTATTAGTTTCCAAATACCCTGCTACGTCAATTACAGTAAAGGTATTGATCTCTTTTAATGTCTTAGCTTGTAGATAGGGAGCAGACTTGACCACGAAACCATCAGGCGCAGTCATCTTTTGTGTTGACGAATATTTATAAAAGGAATCTCTCCATTCGCTCCAGCCTTTTTCCGCCAATGCAGCATTAAATATTGGTATGAAAAAAGCAAACACTAATAACAAGTTATTTTTCAATGATATAGTTTTCATTTTTTCTCAAATAAAATAATACAACATCACAGACTATATAAGAGTTTTTGAACTGCTTCCTGTATTTTATAATGTGTTTCGCTGCACAATCTCTTGACAGAATAATTATGAGAATCATAACAAATCAACTCATTTTTTTGGAAAATAAGATTTCTTGACACGATGCTCTTCTTACTTTTAGAGACTACAAAGGGTCTAACATTGATAATGTCACCTTTTTTCTCCAAATATTGACCCGCTACGAGAGCGTCAACCTTATGAGGGTCCATCATTTCGGTGACAATTTTTTGGATTTTATCCCCCTTTGACAAGTTGAAATCCCAAAAAATATTAAGAAACTTATTAACATTATCATCCGTATTTGCCAATTTATGTCCAGGATGGTTAATCTCCAAATAAGAATTGGCGTTTTTTGCCAATTGCATTCCATCGACAACCGCTTTATTAATCAGTTCTGCCGTTTCTGTTACCATTATGGTTTTGGTATCTGCATCCATAAAGGTCAGATGAGTTACATAAACAGGTGATTGAACTGTTGAATGCTTGAACTTTTGACCAATCAATTGGTTGATGGTTGGATCAAAAAAACTTTTTGCAAACATGTAGTGATCATGGATAGTTGGCCACATAAATGATAAAAAGATAACTATTATAGAAACACGAACTACATATATGACACCACTGCTTCTTTCTAATAAAGATGAGATAAAATAGCTCATGATGGACAAAAAAGCCACGTAACCACCAAAAAGTAACTTTCCAGACATAGTAATAATTAAAAGAACATAAAAAGTGCCTAAACATAATAATGGTTCAATGGCTTTTAATATTGACTTGATTTTAGAACGATGACCATAACTGTAATAAAAAATGAATAGAACAGGCCATATAAATGCAATAAGAATGATAATAGAAAAAAGAAAAATATTTAAATTGAATGTACTTGCTTCAAAAATAGAGAGAATTTGTTTATAAGCATACGTATCAGAAGATGTTCCTTGACAACGAGACAAAGGAAGAAAAAATGATACAGCTAAAGTAATTGAAGCAGTCTTTTTTACAAAAGCAAGTATCTTTTGGTTAGAAGACAGAGATTTTCTCGCTTTTACAACTAATGGCAATACAAGGACAAGAATTGCTATCAAAGCAGCAATACCTTCCCATGCGGGGTCTCTTAAAATTTCTAATAAATTATTCATCGCATTAAATGTTTGTAACTACTCAGTTCGTGTTTCATTTAGTACAACGGATCGGGGGACTGACCGGATTGGTGCAAAACTGTAGTTCACCTTATAGAACAAAGGCAACCCCGCGCTCGAAGGAATAAAGGTTTAATTTTACTCTGAACCCAATTATTTACCAATTATTTATTAGATTTGGATAATCATTTTTTTTCTTTCATGAATAAAATCCAACCTAAAATAACCTTCTTTAAGATAAGACAGATTTAATGCAATATCTTTTTTGGTTGAAGGTTCTATTAAAATGGCTTTTCTGAACGAAAATGGTAAAGAACATACTAAGTCATTTGCTAAATAACATTTCAGCCCATAATTGTTTATTAGGTATCCAGTATTATGATGATTTTCAATCCATAACTTGATATCTAATATATCATTATTGGTGAGTGTCATACAAGTCACAGTCACACTTATCGAACCAAAAGTGATCGTTTCACCCACGTTTCCCCAAATCACCTCCTTGTCATCCATTTCTAAAATTTTAGCCACTAAATAATCAACTGTAGTATAAGGATTGAGCTGATAAATTTTGCCATTTTCCTGTTCAAGTACCAAAGTCATCTCTCGCCGTAGCCAAACCGCATTTTCAATGGCGAGTTCAGTTCTCTGTTTGAGTTTAGGATAAATATTGGTGTTTGCTTTTTTATCGTAGCCCGTAAAATATTTTTTTTGATGTAAATAGTCAATCACCTGTCGCGCTTTATTAAAAGGGGTTTTATTGCGTTCAAAATGTAATAATATCCAATTTTCAAACGCAATACTAGAAAAAGCCATTTTAATATTATATTTATCTGCTTTTTCAAAGGCTTGTTGGTGAAGCGTATAACCATTTTTATCAAAAACAGCCCAAATTTCATCACATTCTGATTTGAGTTCGTTTGCTCTGTTGATTAAACCAATGGCATCCGTTTTATCGGTATCCACAAACTTAACCTGAAATGAATATTTTTCAGCATTTTCCTCAATTTGTTCGATAATGGCTTCAAAATAAATACGTTCTGTATTTGTACCTTCTGCCACAATATAAATACTTCGTTTGAGTTTTTTGGTTTTTCTTCGACGGCGCGCCATTATTTATCTCCATAAATAAATTCAATTTCTTTCAACTTGGGTTGAGCATCAAACTTACCCGCCATATACCACTTCTGAAAAGAGACATCGTCTTGAATACCTTCAAAATCGCAGGCTGAAAATAGTTCTGTTTGTCCCCTAACCGTTTTTTCTGTAAACCAAATTTGGTCTTTTCTGAATAGGCTGTTATCTAATAAGCTTGTCTCATGGGTTGCCAATATCAGTTGGGTGTTTTTGGGATTACTTTTCGGATTATGAAAGAGTCTAATTAAAAAGCGACATAACTTAGGGTGCAAACTGTTGTTAAACTCATCAAACCAAATAAGCCCACCTGTTTCAAACTGCTTTAAAATAAGTCCGCCCAGTGCGTACAGTATTTGGGTACCCGCAGATTCTTCATTTAATTCAAAAGGTTGAAGTTCGATAATTTGCCCCTTTTCATAAACCGGATGAATCGTTTTGATACTATATTTATGTTGCGTGATGATGTCATGTTGGATATGGGGGGGTAAGTCGTGAGGCCATTGAAATTCACTTTCATCTCTTTCTCTAATGAGAGTCGATTCTATTTTGGTATCACACACTTTAATGAGATGACTTAGTTTTTGACTTAAATGCGGTTCATTGGCAACCCTTTCAGAAACCGTTTGAGTCAGACGGTGAATATCCAAGTTATTCATCACATTCCAGATTTCTATCTTTTTGAAATAGGAATAGAGTTTTCCCATTTGTTCATTCCCAATATTATTCGCTGCTTCAGACAAAAATAGTCTATTTGCAAGCACTTTTCTTTTAACAGACTGGTCAATAAAACCCGCACCGAGTTTGACCAGAGCTTGTGTATGGGTCCTAGTAAACACATTAACTTTTTCAAAATGGGGATAATAATTGAGAATTTCTGTAAGAACCTGTTTTTTATTAAAAGCAATTTCATAGTCATATTTGATATTATCATCAGCGATAAAAGTGATTTTGAAACGGGTTGGTTGTGTGCGAAAAGATTTATCTAACTTAAAGGGCTTATAACTGTCGATAGGATCATCTTTTTTCAAATCGGTTGAATTAAGAATCAAGTGACGAAATTCATAGAAAGCCGCTATGACATTCGTTTTACCAGACGCATTGGGTCCATAAATGACGGCGGTTTTCAAAAGGCGTATCTTCTCATGGGGTTGAAAAGTATTATCCAAGTGAGTTGTGCCTGAATCGGCTTCCAGACTGATGCACTGTTCAACTGATATGGATTTGAAATGACTGACTGAAAATTCAATGAACATGATTGTTATCCGAGTAGGTTCAAATATCTGATGTTTTCAAAATCTTTTTCGGTTTAGAATTAAATGAGACCACTTTACACTTGCTTGATTATAATGGCATCCCCGCATTTGTCTCTATAAAACTCAAGTGAGTCATAAATATTTTATTCTTCGCCTTTAATTGGATATTGTAGGGGCAATCCTTTATGGTTGCCCTCTCAAAAAGAATCAGGCTGAGTCGTTACAAAAATTCAAGAAAGCAGTGAACCCTTAACAGTTAAAAAAACACCCCCAAAAGTATCACTGCTATTCCTAACCTCGTTAAGCCAAAACCCTAATGCACCGTAAAATCCTGTATTGTCTCAACATTTTTACCGGATAATTGTCGCCCTAAGTAAATCTTTTTGAGCTCTGAAAAGCTGGATACGCCAGGAATTTTGATGATGTAGGTATCCTTAATGATTTTTTCAAAGAAATTAAAGATTTCGTTTACATCTGGAAAATCCTTTGCGTGTCGATAAAAACCGAATTTTGAAATTTCTTTCAATAATGGCTCATTAACCCCATTAGTAACACCCACAATAAACAGCGGCATACTGAGATCGGCTGTATTGCTAACTATTTTAGATTTAAAGAAGTTAGCGTCAGTGTACCGCTTGCTCGCAGTGTCTTTACCATCAGTGAGAACAATGGAAAACTTAAAAGGGATGTCATCATCAGAATATTTCAGTTCATCCACACCAGCAGCAATGGCATCGTATAAAGCGGTTCCACCTCTTTCATAAGGTTCATTGATCCAACTTATTAGTTGGTTTTTGTCATTGGTAAATTTCGACTTTTTAATGTTATTGGAGAATCGGATAATTTGCGCTTCAAGTGAGAGGGGCAATCTTCTGATAAAGGTAGCCAATGTGTCTTTCACCAATCGTAAGTTGGCTTCATCTATCGAACTACTGTTATCAATAACCAAATTAAAACGAAACAATCTATACTGTGCCGCTTTCTTAAAATACATGTCTCCAAGATTGATGACGATCAAATCGTTGCTGGATATGCGTTTCTTCTCACCTGATTTCGTTTCAAGTGTGATTTGAACATCATTTGTATCAAAGTTTCCACGCCGGTATTTGTCTATTAGGGGATATATGACTAACCAATATTGATTGAGGGCACTGGAATAATAAATCCCCATTTTTTTGAAATTTTGGTATATCCCTTGTTGTGCGTAAGCATTTGTTGATGCTAAACACAACACACCCATAATACCAAAAAATACGGTTCTAACCGCTTTTTTCATGACGTTATGTCTCCTGTGAGTTTGAGCAAAAAATCCGATTTTTGAAAAAATCGGATTTCTAAAAAAAATTTACGTGTCAATTTCCTCCTCTGCTTTTGATAAAGATATAAGTCGATCAATTTTCAACTGTTTATTGTCATCATAAAGACTATCTATATCATGAGTTACCATAAGAATGGTGATATTTTTGTCACTATTTAATTTCAGAAAACGTTCAAGAATATCTTGCTTCATTTTTGGGTGAAGACTGCCCGTTGGCTCATCCGCCAGTAAAATTTTGGGATGATTTATTAATGATCTGGCAATGGCAACGCGCTGTTTTTCGCCTCCTGATAATACGGCTGGTTTTTTGGACTGATATTCACCCAATTCCATTTCTTCTAATAATTGTTGGGCATTTTTATTGGCTTCTTTTTTCGATTTGCCCCGAATACGCATCGGCAAAGCGACATTTTGCAAAGCCGTTAGCTCCGGAATCAGATGATGAAACTGAAAAATAAAGCCTATATTTTTATTGATAAATTCAGATTTAGTGTTGCCTTTTAATTCGGTAACATCTTGATTATTTAGGATAATTTGCCCATTCCCTTCTACAGTTGGAATAGATTCCTTTTTATCTGATGTCTCGTTGATGACGGTGACATAATCTCTATCCTTTACCGAATCCAACATGCCTATCATATTGAGCAGAGTGCTTTTTCCGCATCCAGACGGTCCCACCACCGCAACAAATTCTCCCTGTTTGACACTGAGATTGAGGTTTTTGTAAAGAACCTGTTTCTTAAAAGTTCTGCCTTCTACAATATTGTAGGTTCTATTCAAGTTATTAACCGTTATCATTAAAATAAGCTCTCATTGTCTAAGGTTATCTACGGCATCCATTTTGATAGCATTTCTTGCTGGTACAATGGCAGTAATAAGGAAAAGCAATAAAGTGGCACTTGCTGTCAGCAAAATATCTCCTTGCGTTAATTGAATTTCTGGATTTTCTATACCCAAAGCGCGTAAATTTTCTCCAAAATAAATAATAAAATAATGACTGCTGAGATAACCTAAAATACCACCCACTACAACACCCACCATGCCAATGCTAAGAGCATTTGAGATGAATATTAAATAAATACTGGAATCTTTAATGCCTAAGGCTTTTAGAATAGAAATCTTTTTTCGATTCTCAATCACTGCCAGTGACAAAGTTGAATAAACACTGATTGCTGCTACAATACAGATACTGAAAATAATCAGGAAAATCATAAATTTTACAATATTTAAAAAAGCAAAGGCGGCTTTCTCTTTTTCTATCCAGCTCGTGATTTGAAATTCACTTCCCAGTTTATTTTGGATCGCTTGGGCTATTTTTGCACTGTCATAAGGTTTTGCGAGCTTGACTTCAATGGTGTTTAATTGATTAGGCTTATTAATTAGTGTCTGCAAAATCTCTATAGACATGACGATGAGCGGCAATTTTCCTCTTTTGGTTCCCAATTTTAATCCGCCATTTAGCCTAAAATGATTGAGTTTATCAGTGCCTAACGCCGGAAATGAGATTAAAAACGCGCCTGAGATTTCATTAAAAAAAGATTGTTCCATGTAAAAACCATAAGGTAATACAAAATCATTGCTATCTTGAGTTTGATTCAGTCTTTCTAAATTAGAAGAACCATTTATAATTCTCTTAATTGCCATCACCGTTTCATTATCAGTAACCGTGATGCCTTTAATCAAAACTTTTTCATCTTTTTTTTCTGAGAGATTAAAACCTTCTTTGACAACTATGTCTAGTTCAGTATCGTCTTGGGGATAGTTTTTCATATCCAGACAAAATGATTGATTTTGTTTATTGACACAAGCCGCTTCTACGATGTCTGCCTTTGAAATGATTATCCTAGTGGGTAAGTATAGGGCAGGCTCTGCATCCGTAATTTCTGAAAATGCGTTTTTTAATTGCGTAATAATTTTCTTGCCTTCATCCGCCGTCATCTCTTTGTGAATTTGAATATGAGGATGTATGCTCATAAATACCTTTTCAGAAGCCAGAAAATAATTCTGAAACAAGGAAAGCACCACCAGCAAACAGATTACACCGATAATGGCACCCAATCCCAATAATATGGAAAATAGGGGTTTAATGAGATAGCGACTTAGCATTAATTCAAGCATGATTATTCACTTTGTAAACATTGAACGACATCTAAATTTGCCGCTTTCCGAGCCGAAATATAAGCCGTCACTGCACAAACGATTCCCACAAATATCATAATGCCAATGACCGAAATCGCATCAATCGCAACGCTGGCATCTTGAACGGGTAAAAATTCTGCCAAAGTTTGATTTAAATAATGGCTAAAAAAGTATCCCCCTATTCCACCGATAAGTAGCCCAATAGTAACACCGATAAATGCCTCGAATTGACTAATGATCAAAAATATTTTGTAGAGTGCACTTTTTTTCACACCCATAGACATTAAAATACCAATCAAGCTTTTTCTTTCTAAAATCATAAGCGTTAAATTATTATAGATATTGAACGCTGTAATCAGTATTGACATGAACAAAGTAATCATCACTATCTTTCTATAAAAAGACAAAGAATTGAAAAGATCATCTGCCACAGTTAACCAATTGAAAACCAGTATATTTTGTTCCGCTAGAATTTCCTCCAACTTTTGAGACGTTTGTTTAGCTTCATAAGGCGCGTTGAGTGACACCCCTAAAAAACTTGCTCCGTTTTTTAAATCAAAGAGTTGTTGTGCCACTGCCAAAGGCGTTATTATCATATTCTTGGCTATGTTATGAACACCCAACCTAAATATACCGATAACTCGTAATTCTAAATTTTCATTTCCGAGCTGGAAAAACACTCGTTTATTTATTTTTTCTTGTGCCAATGGCACATAACCAAATAATTCTTCATATAATTCTATGGAAATCAATCCCACCGGTTCATTTGTGGATAGCAACTTTAATAGTGAAGGTTCATGAACAATTCGCTCAATTTCAGGCACAAAATGTTGTCCATCTTTTGAATCAACTCCCAAAACACGTAGTTTACTTATCGCTGTGACTTTTTCATTCTCTTTAAAATAATGGTAGGTAAAATGTTTTTCCTCAAAAATAACCGGACTGACATGCAAAATATTGTTTTTGCCCTTTAATAGGGTTTTAATGATCTGGTATTGTTTTAAATCAAAGGGAGTGCCAGTAAAATTGTTTAGACTTAAATTTTCTTCAGGTTGTTTTAAAATAATTTTTCCAGAGCAGATTTCGTCACAGACATTACTCTCTTCTTCATCAAGAATGGACCAATCAACCTCATCATTGGGGTTGGTGTCATTTTGCAAAGTTATTTGCGGATAAATCGAAAAAATAATCGTTTCTATTCTTTTGACATAACCATCATAAACACTTAAAGCAAAAATAAGAAAAGCAACCCCAACGATAATTCCCAAAATACTAAGAGATACGTTAAAGTTAAATAAAAATCGCTCTTTCATTGTTTTCATTAATGAAAACGCAATATCAAATTCGTAAGTCATTATCAGTTATCAGTTATCAGTTATCAGGGCGAACACGCAGGTTCGCCCCTACAAGCGTGTCTGCCCTTAATCTGCTTACAAAGTATCTAACAACTCTTTCACCGAATCCCTTATCTTTTCATGTGCCGATTGACACAGTATTTTTATGGAGGGCGTTTGGGGATCTTCACATAGGAATTGCTTTTTGTCAAAAATATGATTTTTTGACACGATGCTCTTCTTGCTTTTAGAAACGATAAAGGGTCTAACATTGATAATGTCACCCTTTTTCTCTAAATACTGACCAGTAACAATAGCATCAACCTGATTGGGATCCATCAACTCGCTGACGATTTTTTGAATTTTGTCTCCCTTCGTTAGGTTGACATCCCAAAAGATATTAACCAACTTGTTAACATTGCCGTCCGTATTTGCCAATTTATGTCCAGGATGGTTAATTTCTAGATCAGAATTAGCATTTTTGGCTAATTGCATTCCATCTACAACCGCTTTATTAATCAGTTCCGCTGTCACTGTTTGTGCCATCATGGTTTTCGTATTCGCATCCATAAAGGTCAGATGAGTTACATAAACAGACGACTGACCAGCCGAAGGTTTAAACTTTTGGCCAATCATTTGGTTGATCGTTTTATCAATTTGACACTGGTCCTGTTGCCCCATGATGAATGGCAAGCACATTAGAGCGATTAAGATTTGGATAATGTATATCCGTTTGTCATTGCTTTTCATAAGTTCCTTAATTCTCCTTTTTAAAACAAGCGTATTCTTGTTGGTTTGGTCAATAAGCCTTAGTTGCTCTAAATTCAACCAAACCTTGTTCTTCATCCTTTATACTGAGTCGAAGCGGAAAATGAAACCCATTTTTATCCCGATAGATATTAAGTTTCAAGATTTCTCGTCCTTGATGACTTAATTCCATCACTGTTGTTGAAACTTCCGCCCCCTGATAGGAGACTTCTGCTTTATCAAGGGGTATCAATTTAACAATCTCCGTGCTTTTCTTTACAAAAAAGCTGAAGTTTTGTTGTCCCTTATTAGTAGCGACACTTTCTGATGCGACCAAAAATAATGACAAAAGGTCAATCACCGGGTATGGAGTGTAAGGTTCCGTTTCGATAGGACCTGTTAATGTGTCCTCTGCGTAAATGAAGGTAATGGCTTCATCATCAAACATACCGGAGCCCTTTTTCGCCTTCATTTCATAGAACTTTTCATTGCCACGCATTAACACTGTGCGTGATAAGGACAAATCTTTTTGAAAAATGACCGTGTAAATTTTATCCCTTGAAGTAAAACCGAGTGCTTGGAAATTGCCAAAAGAAAGTTGATACACAGGCGTACCTGCTTTATCCTTTTTAGACACAAAGGAAAAGGTAGAACTTGCCTCATTGCTCCCATTTACAAAAATATCATAGTGAATTTTATTGGGAAATTTAAACGGGGCAGCAAAGCTTGCATCCATCATAGTCAATAATAAAAACATCGTCAAACCGACGAATGAAAAGAAATTTTTGAGCATATTGCTTTAATCTCCTATTTTTCGTTTACAAAAACAATTTAATAATTATCAATCACAAAAACTCAATTTGTTCATTATACACAAAATTTGGGCATTGTGTATCTTTTCTAAAAATTTTTTCGTCGCGAAGGCACTTTAACTAGATTTTATGGTATTATTTTTGCTACGCGCGCGTTCATTATATATGTAACATATATTATATTATAATGTGTTTAATGTATTGTGCTTTTGGTGTGTAGTATAGACATATCATAATATGTCTGGATTTAGAAAATATTTATTTTGTTTTCTAAAAAATCTGTTATAATCGAAAAAATATCACTTGAGCGAATCAAATACGAATAGTAAGGTTCATAAGTTAAAAATGTCATTATTGACTACAATGCCATAAGTATATCTATCTTATACATTAAGGATAAAATTATGCTGGATATTAAATATACCCTAACCAAATATTTTTTTCTAATAGGAATATATCTTAGTATAACTTCTTGTACATTATTTATGTCGAAGCCTACAACTGATATTAATATTAATCCACCTATCCTTAACATTACAAATAATGAAAGAATTGGTATACTTCCGTTTTCAGTGTTAATCTCAGATGATGTGAAAATAAAGATAAGTCAGTATTACAATAACCAAATTGAAAATGAACTCATAAAGTTGTTGAAAAAAAATGGGATTGTTAACGTCATACCTATTCACTATCCTCATGGTCAACAGCCTTTTACTTATGAAGAAATGAATGCACCTGCATTTGAGATTGATGCAGATGATTTTGCTACACCAGAGCAAATATTAAAGGGTATATCATCAAGAAAGGGATTCAGTCAGATTGTTTTTGGGCATGTAGAAGAAATTTCTGATTCTTTATACCTGGTTGCGCGTGTGTATTCAAACGCGGATAATCAAATTAAAACAACCAATAAAAAAATCCGTATAACAAACCTCACAGCCGATGGCATAAATACGAAAATTAGCACATTGGCTAATGACGTTGCAAACTTTATACAAACAACTAAACCCAATTCTGTTCCATCGTCACCTAATAAAAACGATGAGAGGTTATTTGGTTTGGATATTCATAAATAGCTTTTTTCATTTTAGAAATT